>JBIIZY010000223.1:0-4040 GCA_044346035.1 Rhodoferax sp.
ACGAAGGCGTCCATGCCTTCTTTTTGGTCGTCGGTGGCAAACAGGGCGTGGAACAGGCGACGTTCGAACATCAGGCCGTCGGACAGGCTGCCCTCGAACGCGCGGTTGACGGTCTCCTTGGCAGCCATGGTGGCGATTTGCGAGTAGCTGCAAATCATCAGGGCAGCGCCCAGTGCCTCTTCCATCAGTTTGTCTTGCGGCACCACGCGGCTGACCAGGCCGGCGCGTTCGGCTTCGGCGGCGTCCATCATGCGGCCGGTCAGGGCCATGTCCATGGCTTTCGATTTGCCCACGGCGCGGGGCAGTCGCTGGGTGCCGCCGGCGCCGGGAATGATGCCAAGCTTGATTTCGGGCTGGCCGAACTTGGCGGTGTCGGAGGCGATGATGAAGTCGCACATCATGGCCAGCTCGCAGCCGCCGCCCAGCGCGAAGCCGCTGACTGCGGCAATCACCGGCTTGCGCACGCTGCGGATCGTTTCCCAGTTGCGGGTGATGAAGTCGCCCTTGTAGGCTTCGGCAAAACTGAACTTGGCCATGGCCGTGATGTCGGCTCCGGCAGCAAAGGCTTTTTCGCTGCCGGTAAGCACCATGCAGCCGATGGCCTCGTCGGCATCAAAGGCCTTGAGTGCATGGCCCAACTCGTCCATGAGTTGGCCGTTGAGTGCGTTGAGTTGCTTGGGCCGGTTGAGCGTGATGACGCCCACCTGGCCGGCTTCGGTGTTGGTGTTGATGCATTCGTAGTTCATGGTGTGCGTGTTGCGTGGTGGTGGATGGCAATGCCTGTGCTACGCACCACTATAGCCAAGCGCAACACGGTACCCAGCGTGTCGTGCGGCGCGGGTGGGCCGGCTGCGCTAGGTGCTGCTGCCCGGCGTCAGCCACCGCTGGACCGCCACTGGCTCGCGCACCGACAAGCGCGCGGCAACGCTGCTGGTGGGCAGGGTGAGCGGGAGTGTGAGGAGGCGCTTGTCGCGCGCAACCGTTGCCAGCACTTTTTTGGCTTGGCCGCAGTACAGGCGCAGGTCGTCGAGTACCTGCATGCGCCATGGGCCGCTCGCTTGCTCAAGCGCTTGTGCGTTGGCGCCCGGCTTGCTTCGGGCTGGCAGCGCCTGCACGGCCAGCCACTCGTCGCCTGCGGCAAAGCCGGCCCGTTCGGCGGCGCCGCCGCGCAGCACCTGCGTGATCAAGAGCGCGCCGGATTCTTTGACCCGCAGGCCCAGTTGCTGTGCGAGTTGGTCGGGCTCGCGGTTGAACTGCACGCCGTGCTGCTCCAGCAGCTCGGCCAGCGGCAACTCGGCGGTGCTGTGCACCCAGCGGGCGATCTCCTTGGCGTACGAACGGCCTGCCAGCTCGTGCAGCACCGCGAGTACATCGGCCTGCGACATCGGCCCACCGGCGCAGCGCTGCCACAGGCCGCGCATCACTGCGTCCAGCGTGGTTTGGCCTTCGGCGCGCAGCGAAAGGTCCAGGCACAAGGCGACCAGCGCGCCCTTGGTGTAGTAGCTCACGGTGGCGTTGGCGGTGTTTTCGTCCTGGCGGTAGTACTTGATCCAGGCGTCGCGGCTGGCCTGCGCCACGGTCTGCACCCGCCGCCCCGGCGTTTGCTGAACTTGGTTGATGGTTTTGGTCAGCAGCTTGAGGTAGGTCGCGTTGTCGATGCGGCCCGCGCGGCGCAGCAGCAGGTCGTCGTAGTAGCTGGTGAAACCCTCAAAGAACCACAGTAGCTCGGTGTAGTTTTCCTGGGTGTAGTCGTAGTGCGCGAATTCGGCGGGGCGCAGGCGCTTGACGTTCCAGGTGTGGAAGTACTCGTGGCTGATCAGCCCCAGGAGGGTGGTGTAGCCCTCGGGCTGCTTGTCGGGGCCACAGCGCGGCAGGTCCTTGCGTTGGCAAATGAGTGCCGTGGAGTTGCGGTGCTCCAGGCCGCCGTAGCCGTCGTCTACCGCGTTGAGCAAGAACAGGTAATCTTTGAAAGGCGCCTCGCGCGTTGCCCTGCCATGCCAGAACGCGATGTGCGTTTGGCATATGGCCTGGGCGTCAGCCAACAGCCGCTCGCCATCGAAGCTGCTTGCTGCGCCCGCCACGACAAACCGGTGCGCGATGCCGTGGGCCTCAAAACGGCCGCTCCAAAACGGGCCCATTTCCACCGGGCAGTCCACCAAGGCGTCGTAGTTGTCGGCGCTGTAGGTGCCAAAGCCCGCTGTGTCCACCCGCAGTGGCGCAAGCCCGGTGGCCAGCTGCCAGCCGCGCGGTGCGTCGCTGGCTGCAAGCGACAGGGTGTGTGGCAGCGCCTCCTGCCCCACCACGCGCAGGCACAGGCTGGTGCCATTGAAAAAACCGCGCTGCGCGTCCAGCCAGGCGGCGCGCACCGAGGCATCGCGTGCGTAGACCTGGTATTGCGCTTGCAGGCTGTGGCCTGGGTTGCAGCGCACTTGCCAGTGGGACTTGTCGGTCTGCGTTGTGGGCACGGGCTTGCCGTTTTGGGTGCAGCGCAGGTGTTGCAGGTGCTTGGCGAACTCCCGCACCAAGTAGCTGCCGGGGATCCACACGGGCAGTTGCAAGACTTGCAGCGCGGCTGGCTCGGCCACGCTCAGCGTGACCTGAAACAGGTGCGCATGCACGTCGTCGCACGCAATTTCATAGTGCACGGTGGCGCGGTGGTTCTTCATGGTCGGGCCTGCGCCAAGAGCTTTTCCACCTGCTGCGCATCGACTGCGCCGGGCACGCGCGAGCCGTCCACAAAAACCAAGGTGGGGGTGCCGGTGATGTTGTGTTTGCGACCCAGCGCCACATTGCGTTCCAGCGCGGCGCTGTTGCACATGCTTGCGGCGGCGGCAACTGGCACGTCACGCAACATCCAGTCATTCCAAGCTTTGGTGCGGTCGCGGGCGCACCAAATGCCGCGGGACTTCTCGGTGGAGTCTGCGCCCAGGATGGGGTAGAGGAACAGATGCACCGTGACGTTGTCTAGCTTTTGCAAATCGCGCTCAAAGCGTTTGCAGTAGCCGCAGTTGGGGTCTTGGAACACCGCCAGCTTGCGCTCACCTTTGCCGCGCACGATGGTGATGGCGTCCTGCAGGGGCAGGGCCTCGAACTTGATGGCGGTGAGTTTGTCGATGCGCTCTTCGGTGAGGTTGCGCCGCTGTTTGGTGTCGATGACTTGGCCTTGGATCAGGTAGTTGCCCTGGGCGTCGGTGTAGTAAATGTCGCTGCCGTTGACCCGTATTTCAAACAAGCCGGGCACGGGCGACTTGCGCACTTCGTCGATCTGTCGCAACTGCGGCAGGCGTTCGGCAAGGTTTTTGCGGATGGTGGCTTCTTGCGCCAACACGCCAGCGCTGCAGCACAGCGCGCACAGCGCCAAGAGGGATCGACGCAAGCACAGGAGCTGGGGTTTCATGGACAAGGTCAGGGCAAAAAGTTACGCGCCGGCAGACTCAGCGGGGCGCGTCGGGCGCGGCGCCCATGGCCCGGCGGGTCACCCAGGGCTTGACGGGGCTGCGGTCGAAGGCATGCATGCCGAAGCGGCGTACCGCCTGCCACGCCGGGTGGGTTTGGCTGAAGATGCGCTGCAGGCTGTCGCCTGAACCACCTACCAATGCGAATTCCGCTTTGCGGGCACGTTCGTAGGCGCGCAGCAGCTTGGGGTCGCCCACGTTGCGCCAGTAGGGCCGCTGGTCCAGCGTGGCGACCAGTTTGGCCACATCGCCCAAGCCCAGGTTAAGGCCTTGGCCAGCCAGTGGGTGCACCGTGTGCGCGGCGTCTCCCAGCAGCACCCAGCTTTGTGGGCTGCCGTCCTCGTGGGCTTGGGTGCCGCTCCAGCGCTGCGCCTGGGCTGCCTGCAGCGGCCAGACCTTGCGTTCGCCCTCCAGGCTGAGGTCCCCCAGGCTGCCATGCGTGGCCTCGAACAGTGCCCCGCAAAACGCGTCGGCGCTGGCCGCCTGCCAATGCGCAGCCTGCTCGGGCGCAAGCGACCACACCAAGGCACACAGCGTGCCGTTTGCGCCTTCCATCGGGAGCAGGGCCACTACATTGCCTTGGCA
>JBIIZY010000224.1:0-4038 GCA_044346035.1 Rhodoferax sp.
CGCTGCGCATTGGGGAGGTGCCAGCCAAGGGCTCGGCGGAGTTTGAGATGGCGCAGAGTTCGGAGCAGCTCTTGGCCAAGGTGAGCAAGTTGGTGGTTACATTGGAGGACAGCCAACAGCCCCAACAGATGAGTAAGCGCATCGTCTTTACGGGCAACTGCGCCAAGCTTTGGTGAGCGGCAAAGCCGCCAACCGGGCGCAGCCTGCACGGTGGGCTGGCGCTTACAGACCGGCTACGGTGCTTTGCGGCGCCAGCGCAGCGCCATGTCGCGGAGGTGCGCGGCACCTGCCGCAACCAGGCACAGGGCAACACCCGGCCAAAAGGCGGCAATGGCCGAGCGCAACGCCAGCATCAGCATCAGGCCCGAAAGCAGGTTCCATGCATAGGCTTGGGGTGCCAGGCCTTTGCCGGTGATCCGGTGCCAAGCCCAAAGCGCCAACAGCTCCAGCAGCGTGACCCCAATTGCGATATTGACGACCAAGCCGGACGCGTAACCGTCCCATGCGGATGGGCTCACGCGGCCTACACCTTGGCCAAGCCCAGCAGATGGGCGATGTCCTTGAAAAAAATACGCACGTGTGCGAGTGGCTTTTTGCGGACCAGGACTTTGTTCATGTAGGACTCGAAGGTGAGTTGCTGCACATCGCGGTCCTCACAAATTTTGACAAAGCGTTCGCGTCGCTTTTCACTGCTGTACCAAAACCACTGCATGATGCCCAGCACCGCAAACACGGTTCTGTGGTCTTTCATAAACTTCTTGCGCGCCAGCTTGAGGCTGCTGGCGTCGCCAGTGCGCAGGAGTTCGTGCACCGACTCTGCGGCCAGCTGGCCACCCACCATGGCGTAGTAAATCCCTTCGCCTGACGCTGGGGCCACCACGCCTGCCGCATCCCCGGCCAGCACAATGTCACGGTCGTTGTCCCACTTTTTCAAGGGCTTCATGGGCAGTGGTGCGCCCTCACGGCGCAGTACTTCGGCATCGCCCAGCCCCGCGATATGGCGCAGTTTGCCCACCGCGCCACGCAGCGAAAAGCCTTTGTCCGCGCTGCCGGTGCCTATGCTGAGGGTTTCACCATGGGGAAACACCCAGCCGTAAAAGTCGGGTGAGAGCTCACCTTGGTAGTAGACGTCGCAGCGGCTCGCGTCATAGCCTTTGGGTTTGACCGTAGGTGCTCTGACAATCTCGTGGTACGCAAACACATACTCGGTGTCTTTTGCGCCGGGAATGGCCTGGCGGGCCACCTGGGACTTGGCTCCGTCAGCGCCGATGACGCTGCGCGCCCGCACGCACGCTGGTGAGCCCTCGGCGCGGTGGTGGTGCTCACGGGCAAGGTAGTGCACCACGCACACGCCGTCGGCATCGCGGGTGATGCGTTCAAAGGTTCCGATGCGCCGCACCGCACCGGCATGGGCCGCACGTTGGCGTAGCCACTCGTCAAACTCGGCCCGGTCGACCATACCGACAAACCCGTTGTCGATTGGAATATCCACCCGGTGGTTGCTCGGTGCCACCATGCGCGCCGACTTGGCACGTGCCACCAACAAGTGGTCGGGAATTGCAAAGTCTTTGATTAACCGGGGCGGAATGGCCCCTCCGCAGGGCTTGATGCGGCCCGCGCGGTCTAGCAGCAGCACGGTGTGGCCCTGAAGGGCGAGCGCTTGCGCCGCCGTGGCGCCTGCGGGCCCGCCGCCCACGACGACAGCATCAAAGATTTCGGTTGCTTGCATGGCGAGGTCCTTAGGTGGGTGCTGGTGCACGGTCGTTGTTGCTCGGTAGGCTGAGGTGGTCTGTGCCGGCGTTGGGGCGCTGAGCAGGCCGGGCGGAAGCGATGCGCCACGCCATGGCAGCAGAGACGACAAACAGCGCCGCCTCCAGCGCAAAGACACTGGCATACGCACCGCCTGGCGATGCGATGAGCCAATGCGCCAAGTCGCTCGCGGCGGTGCCAAGCAGCCCGCCGATGCCAAAAGCAATTGCTTGCGCTGCGCCCCACAAGCCCATGCGCACGCCTTCGCGCGCGCCGTGGCCTTGGCTGGCAAGCTGCATCATGGAGCCAATGGCACCAATCGAGAACGCACCGTTGGCGACCCCCAGCAAAAACACATTCGCATGCAGCGGCCAAGCAGCACCCAGCAAGCCACCGGCAGTCAACCCGGCCATTGCCAGCGCAGAACCTATGCACCCGCCTACGGTCCAGCCGCGCAAGGACCCGATAGCGCGCCAAGGCGAGCCGTCGGCCAGCCGCGCACCCAGCAGTCCAGCCCCAGCCACCAACAGCATGCCTAGCAAGACGCCCCCGTGCTGCAGGCCCGAGAGTTGGGTGGATGCGCCTGGCGTCAAGCCGAACACCGACCCCGCAAAAGGCTCCAAGATGAGGTCTTGCGCGCTGTACGCCAGCATGGATATGAACACGAACTGCGTAAAGTGGCGTGCCACCGGTTCCGACCAAACCTCCTTGAGTGCGTCCAAAAAGGCCGGCTTGGGTGGCTCAGGGGCGTCGTCGGCGCGCGCAGCTTGGCCACGTGGGTCGCCCTCCAAACCCCAAACCGCCAGCACTGTCACCAGCATGGCAAGGCAGGACACCGCAGCAGACACAGCGACCAAGCGCTGCTCAGAGTAGGGATCGAGCAGCTTGCCGGCCACGCCAGCTGTGACCGCAAAGCCCAAGATCATCATCATCCACACCAAGGTCGCTGCCGGTCCGCGGCGAGCGGGTGCCACATTCTTTGCCAGCATGACCAAAAGCGAAGTCCCGCTGGCGCTGACCCCCAAACCGATCAGTGTGAATGCCAGAAAGGCCAGTGCGATACCGCTGGAGCGGTGGGTCCCCATCCACGCCGTAGCCACAGCGGCGGTAACGCCGCCAACGGCGAGCAGTGCCATGCCGCCCACGATCCAAGGCGTGCGCCTGCCGCCAACGTCGGAACCGTAGCCCATGCGTGGGCGCGCCATTTGCACCAGATAGTGCAAGCCCACCAACAGCCCCGGCAGCAGCGCTGGCAAGGCCAGTTCGACCACCATTACGCGGTTGATGGTGGAGGTGGTGAGCACCACCACCGCGCCCAAAGCCGCTTGCACCATCCCCAGCCGTGCGATGCGCGCCCAACCAAAATAGCTCATGGATGCGCTCCTTGCAGACCGCGCAGCGCGAAGGCGCTCACCATCATTCCAGCCACAAACAAGGGCACGCCAAAGCCGCTGTACCACAGCGCGCGTTGGCGAACGTCCGCCAAAAAGTGGTCCATCATTACCAGTTGGGCCATCAGCAGAACGCTGACCGCCAATCCATGCCCAGGCTGCCCCCAGACGAACAGCAGCAAAGCCACCGCCAGTTGTGTCAAGCCCATGAACCAGCAGGCGACGCCTGCGGCCTGTTGTTCGCCGAGTTGCACCGGCAGCGAGCGCACACCCATTGCGCGGTCGCCTTGGACGGACTTGAAATCGTTGAGTGTCATGATGCCGTGCGCACCGATGCTGTAGAGCAGCGCCAGCCCCAGGGAACGACGGTCTGGCATGGCGCCGCCTGCCATGATGGCCGCACCGGTTGACCACGCAATGCCTTCGTAGCTCAGGCCACAGGCCGCGTTGCCCCACCACCCGTTTTTCTTGAGGCGCAAAGGCGGCGCGCTGTAGGCCCAGGCCAAGCACAAAGCGATGACTGCAGCGCCAAAGCCCCACGGCCCAAGCGCCAGCGCCACCAGCAAGGACACGCAGGTCCACAGCACGGCGAGGTAGAGACCCCAGCGGCCCGGTATGCGTCCGGAAGGAATGGGGCGGTGTGGCTCGTTGATCGCGTCCACATGCCGGTCAAACCAGTCGTTGACCGCTTGGCTGGTTGCGCACACCAGCGGCCCCGCCAGAATCACGCCCAGGCAGACCAGCAGCCATCGGCCTTCCACCGCCACGCCGGAGGCCACCACGCCGCACGCAAACGCCCACATGGGTGGGAACCACGTGATGGGTTTGAACAGTTCGGCGACCGCGAACAGGGTGGGACGTGCCATCCGGCTGTTGTAACTTCGGACACCTTCGTGTG
>JBIIZY010000069.1:0-13509 GCA_044346035.1 Rhodoferax sp.
CCACCCGCGCAGGCACCTCACTCGAGGTCACCCGCAAAGTGCCAGCCACACCACCCAAGGTGGCCTCCAGCCCCTGCACATAGTGCAGCGCAGCGGTGCCGGTAACGGCTTCGACCCGGCGCACGCCTGCTGCCACGCCGCCCTCGGCGGTGATGCTGAAAAAGCCAATGTCGCCAGTGCGCGCCACATGGGTGCCGCCGCACAACTCGGTGGTGCTGCCAATGTCGAGCACGCGCACGATGTCGCCGTACTTTTCGCCAAACAGCATCATGGCGCCGGTTTGCTTGGCGTCTTCGATGGGCATCAGGCGCGCGTGGGTGGGCGCGTTGGCCAAAATCTCTGCATTCACCAGGGCCTCGATCTCGCGGATTTGCGCGTCGGTGACGGGTGCGTTGTGGGTGAAGTCAAAGCGGGTTTTGTCTGCATCGACCAAGCTGCCTTTTTGCTGCACATGGTCGCCCAGCACGCTGCGCAGCGCCTTGTGCATGAGGTGGGTGGCCGAGTGGTTGCGCACGGTGGCAGCGCGCAAGGTGGCGTCTACATGCGCGGTTACCGCATCGCCTACGTTCAAGGAACCAGACTTGAGCGTGCCGTGGTGGCCGAACACATCGGTTTTGATCTTCTGGGTGTCTGCCACCTCAAACAAACCGGTGTCGCAAAACACTGCGCCGGCATCTCCCACCTGGCCGCCGCTCTCGGAATAAAACGGCGTGGTCTCCAAGACCACGATGCCGTCCTGCCCCGCCGACAGCGACTGCACCGAAGCGCCGCCTGCGTAGAGCGCCAGCACGGTAGTGGTCTGCGTCAGGTGCTCGTAGCCCACAAAGGTGTTGCCCGCGCCGGTGTATTCCAAAGCGCGGTCCATCTTGAATTTGCCCGCTGCGCGGCCTTTGGCCTTTTGCGCTTCCATGGAGACTTTGAACATTTCCAGGTCAACACCAATGCCGTACTCACGACATACATCAGCGGTTAGATCCACAGGAAAACCATAGGTGTCATGCAGCTGAAAAGCTATCGTTCCAGGGAACAAATTCACTTCACTAGCAACCCCAGCCACTATCGCCTTGTCGCCCTTCGTTTGATCACTCGTATAGGCATATTGAGCGATCGTTCGCTCGACAATCTCCATCCCCGTCGCCAGCGTCTCAAAAAACCGCTCTTCCTCCACCCGCAGCACCTCGGTAATGCGCTGCTCGTCGGCTTTGAGCTTCGGGTAGGCCTCGCCCATCAGGCGGACCAGGTCAGCCACCAGCTTGTGGAAGAAAGGCGTCTTCTTGCCCAGCTTGTAGCCATGGCGGATGGCGCGGCGCACGATCCGGCGTTGCACATAGCCGCGGCCCTCGTTGCTGGGGATGACGCCATCGCTCACCAAGAATGCGGTGGCGCGGATATGGTCGGCGATCACGCGCAGGCTCTTGTTGTCGAGATCTTTTTCGCCGGTCTCGCGCGATGCAGCCCGGATCAGCTGGTCAAACAGGTCAATCTCATAGTTGCTGTGCACATGCTGCAAGATGGCCGCCAAACGCTCCAGCCCCATGCCGGTGTCCACGCAGGGTGCGGGCAGCGGCTTAACCGAGCCGTCGCTTTGCATGTCGAACTGCATGAACACGTTGTTCCAGATTTCGATGTAGCGGTCGCCGTCTTGCTCGGGGCTGCCGGGCGGGCCACCGGCAACGTCAGGCCCGTGGTCGTAAAAAATCTCGGAGCACGGGCCGCAGGGGCCAGTGTCGGCCATCATCCAGAAGTTGTCGGAGGCGTACTTGGCGCCCTTGTTGTCGCCAATGCGCACCACGCGCTCCGGGGGCAGACCGATCTCTTTCGTCCAGATGTCGTACGCCTCGTCGTCGTCAATGTAAACGGTGGCCCACAGCCGCTCGGCGGGCAGCTTGTAGACTTGGGTGAGCAGCTCCCAAGCCCAGGTGAGCGACTCGCGCTTGAAGTAGTCGCCAAAACTCCAGTTGCCCAGCATCTCAAAGAACGTATGGTGGCGCGCGGTGTAGCCCACGTTCTCCAGGTCGTTGTGTTTGCCCCCCGCACGCAGGCAGGCCTGGACGGAGGCGGCGCGCACATACGAGCGCTTGTCGGTGCCCAAAAACACGTCCTTGAACTGCACCATGCCCGAGTTGGTGAACATCAGCGTAGGGTCGTTGCCCGGCACCAGCGGGCTGCTTTCCACGACGGTATGGCCCTTGGAGGCAAAGAAGTCAAGAAAGGTCTTGCGGATGTCGGCAACGCTCATGGTGCCGGGAAGTGCGGTCTGGTTCATGTCTTGGCTAGGGTGCGGGTCTAGGGGGCGCCGGTGGCGGTCAACCGGTGATTATCGTTTCTTGCGGGCGATGGGCTGGTGGGGCTTCGCAGTTCAACGCAGATGGTGTACGCCGCAGGCTTGGTGGCAGGTGGTTCCGTTCGTGTCCCCCGCCCTGCGGGCTCCTCCTTTACCTCACTGCACCACCTGCCACCAAGCCTGCGGCAGCCAGCGCTTTAGGTAGACCTTGGCTTCGGATCTCGCATACAAGCACTTCGCCAGACACCGTACGCTGTGGCCGGCGCCCCCCGTCCACAACCGCAAAATTTCGCTACCCTGTGCCCTGCTTTTAACATCCGTGTTTCGCCAATGGAACTTCGCACCCACCAGGAACCCACGCCATGGACATGAAAACCGCTCCACTCTCTTTGCTCAAAGACCCCAGCCTGCTCAAGACCGACGCCCTGATCAACGGCCAATGGGTGGCGGGCGCCAGCCGCTTTGCGGTGCACGACCCGGCCACCGGCAAGTTGCTCGCCGAGGTGGCCAACCTGGGCCCCACCGAGGCAGAACAGGCCATTGCCGCCGCCAATGCGGCGTGGCCCGCATGGCGCAGCAAAACTGCCAAGGAGCGCAGCATCATTTTGCGCAAATGGTTCGACCTGCTGATGGCCAACCAAGAAGACCTGGGCCGCATCATGACCGCCGAACAAGGCAAGCCTTTTGCCGAGGCCAAGGGCGAAGTGGCCTACGGCGCGAGCTTTGTCGAGTGGTTTGCCGAGGAGGCCAAGCGCGTCAATGGCGAGACGCTGCCGCAGTTTGACAACAACCGCCGCCTGATGGTGATCAAGCAGCCCATTGGCGTGTGTGCGGCGATTACGCCCTGGAACTTCCCGCTGGCCATGATTACCCGCAAGGTGGCACCGGCGCTGGCAGCGGGCTGCACCGTCATCATCAAACCCGCCGAACTCACACCGCTGACCGCGCTGGCTGCGGCGGAGCTGGCCCTGCGTGCCGGCATCCCAGCGGGCGTGCTCAACATGGTGACGGCCGATAGCGACAACTCGATTGCCGTGGGCAAGGTCATCTGCGCCAGCGACGTGGTGCGCCACCTCAGCTTTACCGGCTCTACCGAAGTGGGCCGCATCCTGATGGCGCAGAGCGCACCCACTGTCAAAAAACTTTCACTTGAACTCGGCGGCAACGCGCCCTTCATCGTGTTTGACGACGCCGACATCGACTCAGCAGTTGAAGGCGCGCTGGCCAGCAAGTACCGCAACGCTGGGCAAACCTGCGTGTGTGCCAACCGCTTTTATGTGCAGGCGGGCGTGTACGACGCGTTCGTGGCCAAGTTCTCGGCGCGCGTCAAAACCATGAAGGTCGGCAATGGATTTGAAGACGGCGTGACCCAAGGCCCGCTGATCGAAGACGCTGCTGTGGCCAAGGTGAAGCGCCATGTGGCCGACGCGCTCGCCAAGGGCGGCAAAGTAGAAACTGGCGGCAATGCGCTAACCGGCCAGTTTTTCGAACCCACGGTTATCAGCGGTGCCAGCGCCGACATGCTGTGCGCCAAGGAGGAGACCTTTGGCCCGTTCGCGCCGGTGTTCAAGTTCACCACCGAGCAAGAAGCCATCGATGCGGCCAACCACACCGAGTTTGGCCTGGCCAGCTACTTTTACAGCCGCGACATCGGGCGCATTTACCGCGTGGCCGAGGCGCTGGAGTACGGCATGGTGGGCATCAACGTGGGCATTTTGGCCACCGAGCACGTGCCCTTTGGCGGGGTCAAGCAATCGGGCTTGGGGCGCGAGGGCTCGCACTTCGGCATGGACGATTACGTGGAGGTGAAATACCTCTGCATGGGCGACATCCTGCGCTAAGGCAGCGCCCAAGAGGCCCAACCGGGCCTAGAACTGGGCCCGGTTACGCCCTTGCTGCTTGGCCTGGTAGAGCTTGTCGTCGGCCTGGCGAAACACCTGCTGCAACGCGCCCTGGGCGGCGGGCAGCCAGTGGCCACCAACCGACAGCGTGGTTACGCCCCAGGCGTTGTTTTTTTCGTGGGGTATTGCCAAGGCAGAGACGGCGCCCACAATGGCTTGGGCCAGCTGCTGACAGCGCTCCTGCGTGGCCGACGGCACCAGAACCGCGAACTCCTCGCCGCCGTAGCGGGCGGCAAAAGCCTGCGCGGTCAGGCCCCGTGCGTTGCTGTGCTGGATGGTCGCCTCAATGGCTTGGGCTACGCGCTTGAGGCAGTCGTCGCCCGCCTGGTGGCCGTAGTGGTCGTTGTACTTTTTGAAGTTGTCGATGTCGAGCATCAACACCGCAAATGAGGTGCCCGCTTGCACCGCTGCGCCCCAGGCCGTGTCGGCATGCTGGTCCAAGCGGCGGCGGTTGGGCAAGCCGGTCAGGCCGTCTTGGTCTGCAATCTTCTGCAGTTGGGTATGGGCTTGGGTGAGGCGCTGGCGCAGGTTGGCGATGCGGCTCATGGCCTTCATTTTGGCTTCCAGCACCGACTCGGGCACGTACTTGGACATGAAGTCGTCGCCACCCGCCTCAATCGCGGTGATAAGGTTGTCTACCGTGTCCGACGATGTCAGAAAAATGATGGGCGTCCAGGCCCAGTGCTGCGTGGCTTCAATCTCGCGGATCTTGTTGACGGCCACAAAGCCGTTCATCACCGGCATCTCGATATCCATCAAGATCAAGTCGGCCTGCATGTCGGCAAACATCGTCACCGCATCCAGGCCGTTTTGCGCGTGGACCACTTCGTGGCCGTAACTCAGCAAGCGCGCGGTCATTACCTTGACGACCGAACGTGCGTCTTCCACCAAAAGAATCTTCATGGGCTTGAGAGACAGGTATGCGCGGCAGCGCAGTCAATCACTTCACCTGGAAGTTGGCGATCTCACTTTGCAGCACATCGGCCTGCCCGTTGAGCGCGCCGGCCGCGGCACTGGTTTGCTCCACCAAGGCTGCGTTTTGCTGGGTGTTTTGGTCCAGCTCCAAGATAGACCGGCCCACCTCCGACACCGCATTGGCCTGGTCCTTGGCTGCGACCGCAATGTCGCTGAGGAAGGCATTGATCTGGCGCGCGTTGGTGACCACTTCGGTCATGGTTTGTCCTGCCGCTTCGATCACGCGGGTACCACTTTCCACGCGCTCCACGCTGGCCGAGATGAGGGATTTGATTTCCTTGGCTGCGCCCGCGCTACGCTGGGCCAGCATGCGCACTTCGCTGGCAACCACCGCAAAGCCGCGGCCTGTTTCCCCGGCCCGGGCGGCTTCCACTGCCGCGTTGAGCGCCAGGATGTTGGTTTGGAACGCAATGCCGTCGATCACGGTGATGATGTCGTTGATCTTGGCAGACGAGGTGTGGATGTCGCGCATGGTGCTGACCACCTCGGAAAACACCGCCCCGCCGCGCTCGGCCACATGGGCGTTGTCTACCGCAAAAGTGGCGGCCATGGACGCCCGCTCGGCGGTGGCGCTGGCCATGGCATTGATTTCTTCCATGCTGGAAGACTGCTGCTCCAGCGCCGCCGCCGACGACTCGGTGCGTGCGCCCAGATCGGCGCTGGCGGCTGCAATTTCGCCAGACGCCTCATGCAACGCACGGGCCGAATGGCGCACCTTGCGAATCAGGATGTGCAGGGCGTCATAGGCCTTGCGCAGATCGTGGATCACGTCGGCCGGCTCGTCGCTACCCCAGGGTTTGCGGGGACGTTGGCGCAGGTCGCCCTCAGCCATCTTGTCGAGGTGCTTGCTGATGAGCAGCAAGCCGCCGCGGGTGACCAAGAAGAAGCAGTAAAACAAGTACATGGCAAGCACCAGACCCACCACCAACACCACGGTGGTGGTGATGCGGCTGCCGACCATGCCATCAATTCGGGTCACTAACAGCGCATCCAGCGAATCCACCAAACGCAGCACCAAACCGTGTTGCAGGCTCTGGGCTTGGTCTGCAAGTTGGGTGAAGCGCGCCTGCGCTGCGGGGGAGAAATCTTGCTTTTCAATCAGGTGGTCGCGGGCGTAATCAAGAAACTCTTGCGTTGCGTCGAAGGTGGGTTTGGCATCCAGTGGGGCACGCAAAGCTTCGTTGTAGGCCACTGCCTTGGCCAAGCCGTCTTGCATGTTCTTCAACTGAAATTGCGCCAAGGTCAGGCTTTGCACCAAGCCACGCAAGTTGGCGGCATCCAAGGTGCCGGCTTGGAAGGCCGCACGTCCCAGGTTGCCCAGCCGGGAGCTGCTCTCAGTCAAGTCGGGGATACGGAAGTACGCCGCGTCCATCAGGTAATACGAGTCAATGTCCGGGTCCAGCGTCAGGTTGGACGCGTCGGTGGCCTGTCCCAGCAGGCTGACCAAAGCGTCCGAGTACGCCGCTGTACCACCGGCTTGGGCCACGCCACTGTGGGCCGAAAGCACACCTGCGAAGGCCTTTTTGGTGTCGAGCTCCGCCCCCAGTTGCGCGTCGGTGGCGAGCAGCTTCTCATGCTCTGACTGCAACCGCGCCTGCACCTGCTGGGTGGCGGCGGCGCCGCCCGCCGCTTCGGCATTGCGCCACTCTTGGGCGGTCTTTAGCAACGGAAACAGGGCGCGGTTGTATTCGACGCCTACGCGCTCTTTGGCAGAAAACCCAATTTGCGTTGCCATGTTGCCGTAGTAGGCGCGGGACAGCCACAGAATGGGCACCAAAAACAAAGCGCAAATCAGCAGCGCCTTGGCCGCGAAGCGCAAATTGCGCATCAAGCGAATTCCGGGGCCCCACGCTCCGTGTTTGCTGACCGGTCCGGCACCCGGCTCCTCGCTGTCGGTTGGCGCCAAGAAAGCGCGCAGTTCGGTGCTCAAATCACTCTTGGACGACATAACGACCTCAGTTACTTATTGCTACGACCACTCGGCTCTGCGCCCCCTGCGGGAAGCAAAACCGGTATGAATCCTAACCCGGATTGTTCATGTTTTGAGGATTGAGGCGACGCCCAAGCAAGCAATGCGTGAGTAACTGCCGCGAAATCACCACGGCATCGATTCAAGCGGTGCCGGGCCCGGCAGCAGGGCGAGCGCAAGCTCGGCCAAAATGTGACCCATGAACCCCTCCAACTACGGCCTCGCCGGCGTCATGGGATGGCCCATCGCCCACTCCCGCTCACCTAACATTCACAACCACTGGCTGGGTCTGCACCGCCTACCCGGTGCGTACCTGCCACTGGCGGTTGAACCGAACCGGCTCGCAGCCGCCCTGAGCGGCTTGGTGGCGTTGGGCTTTCGGGGCTGCAACATCACGATTCCCCACAAGGTGGACGCCATGCGCTGGGTGCACAGCGTCGACAGTAACGCGCAGCGCGTGGGTGCGATCAACGCCGTGGTGGTGCAAGCAGATGGCTCGCTCCACGGCTACAACCACGATGGCTACGGGTACATCCAGAGCCTGCTGGAAGCCAAGCCCGACTGGCGCGCCGACGCCGGGCCGGTGACCGTGCTCGGCGCTGGAGGCGCTGCACGGGCCGTGGTGCTGGCACTCGCGGACCGCGGTGCCAAAGAAATTCGGCTGGTCAACCGCTCAATCGACAAAGCGCAAGCCCTGGCGCAAGAGTTCGGCGCACCGGTTCGCGCCCTGGCCTGGGACCAACGCCATGCGGCGCTGGCGGATGCGGCGCTGCTGGTCAACACCACCAGCCAAGGCATGCATGGCACTGAAGCCCTGGACTTGGACCTGCACCAACTGCCCTTGCATGCGCTGGTCTCCGACGTGATTTATGTACCTTTGGAGACACCGCTGCTGGCAGCCGCACGCCGCCGAGGCAACCCAACCGTCAACGGGCTGGGCATGCTGCTGCACCAAGCGCGTCCCGCATTCCAGTCTTGGTTTGGCGTTATGCCCGAGGTCACAGCCGAGCTGCGCGCTTTGGTTGAAGCCACGTTGTAGCCTTCTGGACTGGCGCCAACAGACAGCGGGGGGATGCGGGTGCGGCTGCGGCTGCGGCTACGGCTACGGCTACACAACGCAATAAAAAAGCACCTGGCGTAACCGCGAGGTGCTTTTTTTGACAGGCAAGGTGCCTTTTAGTTGACTGTGTTGGTGGGCAGTGCAAGTTTCGAACTTGCGACCCCTGCAGTGTGAATGCAGTGCTCTACCCCTGAGCTAACCGCCCCAACCGAGCGAAGCCTCGCAGTATACAAGCAAACTACGCCGTTTTTGGCCACCGGGTTTTGCCGCCACTCGACTTGTCGATCTGGGCCAACACCTCAAGGTGGGCAGCCATTTCGTGCGCGTTAGCGGCAATCACTGGCAAATCAAAACCGCGCAAGTCCACATCGGTCCGCGCTGCGCCCGGCAAGGCCGGGCCTTCGCTGTCGATCAACAACGCGTCTTGCCCGCGGGTGAGGTGGATATAGACCTCGGCCAGCAGCTCCGCGTCCAGCAAAGCACCGTGCAGTGTGCGCCCCGAGTTGTCCACCCCCAGGCGGGAGCACAGCGCGTCGAGGCTGTTGCGTTTACCGGGAAACATTTCTTTGGCCAGCGCCAGGGTGTCGAGCACGCTAGACACGTGCTTGGACAAGGGCGCATGACCCAAACGCGCGAGCTCGGCGTCGAGAAAAGCGGTATCGAAGCTGGCGTTGTGGATGACGACGTGCGCGCCCCGCACATAGGCCAGAAAGTCGTCTGCCAAGGCCGCGAACTTGGGCTTGTCGCGCAAAAACTCGGTGGTAATGCCGTGTATGCGCAAAGCGTCTTCGTGGCTGTCGCGCTCGGGGTTGATGTACACATGGAAGTTGTTTCCGGTGGGCTTGCGGTTGAGCAGCTCCACGCAACCGATCTCAATCACCCGGTCGCCCTGGTCAGCCCAGAGACCCGTGGTCTCGGTATCAAGAAAAATCTGGCGCATGGCGCGGCCTCAGTGGTTTTCTCTGGCGTGGTTGATGGAGTACTTGGGTATCTCCACGACCAAATTCTTTTGGGCCACGATGGCCTGGCAACTCAAGCGCGAGTTGGGCTCCAGACCCCAGGCGCGGTCCAGCAAATCTTCTTCGGTTTCATCGGGCGCATTGAGCGAGCCGAGGCCCTCACGCACGATCACATGGCAGGTGGTGCAGGCGCAGCTCATGTCGCAGGCGTGCTCAATGGCGATGCCGTTGTCCAACAGGGCTTCGCAGATGGAGGTTCCCGCTGGTACCGACACTTCGCTGCCCTGGGGGCAGTACTCGGCGTGCGGAAGAATCTTGATGATGGGCATGGTGATAGAAAATCTTGTTTCAGAGGGCGGCTATGTGCTTTCCGGAGAGCGCCTGCGCGATTCCACGGTTCATGCGGGCCGCAGCGAACGCTTCGGTGGCTGCCGCCAAGGCTTTCGAGATGCGCTCGATCTCGGCAGGGTCTTCGCTGTGCTGCGCTTGCTGCAGCGCCAGCATGGCCGCGTCGATTTGCACGCGTTCGTCGGGTGCCAACAAATCTGCATCGGCGGCCAAAGCCGTGCGCGTGGCCAGTAGCAGGCGTTCGCCGTCCAAGCGGGCCTCGGCCAGCGCGCGGGCGCGCATGTCCAATTCGGCGGTACCAAAGCTGTCTTGCAGCATCTGCGCGATTTGGTCTTCGCTCAGGCCGTAAGAGGGTTTGACATCGATTTGTGCTTCGACCCCACTGGTGAGCTCTCGCGCGGCCACGTTGAGCAGGCCATCCGCATCGACCGTGAAGGTAACGCGAATTCGGGCCGCCCCGGCCACCATGGGCGGGATGCCACGCAACTCAAAACGGGCCAGGCTGCGGCAATCGGCCACCAGGTCGCGCTCACCTTGGACCACATGCAGCGCCAGCGCGGTTTGTCCGTCTTTGAAGGTGGTGAAGTCCTGCGCCATGGCAGTCGGAATGGTTTGGTTGCGCGGCACGATGCGCTCTACCAAACCGCCCATGGTCTCCAAACCCAGGGACAAAGGGATGACGTCGAGCAGCAGCAAATCGCCCGACGGGTTGTTGCCGGCCAACTGGTTGGCCTGTATGGCCGCGCCCAGCGCAACCACCTCATCGGGGTTGAGGTTGGTGAGCGGTGCCTGGCCGAAAAACTCGGCCACCGCGCGCCGTACCTGCGGCATGCGGGTTGCGCCACCGACCAGCACAACACCTTGGATGTCGCCCACCGCAAGTGAGGCATCGCGCAAGGCCTTGCGCACCGCCAGCAGCGTGCGCTGGGTCAGGGACGCGGTAACGGCCTCGAACTGGTCGCGGTTGAGCGACATATCAATCGAGCCCACCGAAAGTTCCACCTCGGCAGTCACGATGTCTTGCTCGGAAAGCGCCTCTTTGCATTCCCGCGCATGTGCAATGAGCCGGGCCTGGTCTTCGGGCGTTTCAACCGACAGGTCCGCTTCGTGCAACAGCCATTGGGCCAAGGCGCGGTCGTAATCGTCGCCGCCCAGCGCCGAGTCCCCGCCCGTGGCCAGTACCTCAAACACGCCCGCAGTCAGCCGCAAGATGGAGATATCAAAGGTGCCGCCGCCTAAGTCGTAAATGGCAAAGACACCTTCAGCGGCATTGTCCAAGCCGTAGGCAATCGCGGCCGCTGTGGGCTCGTTAAGCAGGCGCAACACGTTGATTCCCGCCAGCTGCGCCGCGTCCTTGGTGGCCTGGCGTTGGGCATCGTCGAAGTAGGCAGGGACGGTGATCACCGCGCCAAAAATGTCGTCGTTGAAGGTGTCCTCTGCGCGGTAGCGCAGGGTAGCGAGTATCTCTGCGCTGACCTCGACGGGGCTTTTCTCACCTGCGATGGTACGAATCTTGACCATGCCCGGCGTGTCCAGCAGCGTATAGGGCAGCATGCCCGCGCTCGCCACGTCGCGCATAGCGCGTCCCATCAAGCGCTTAACCGAGGTGATCGTGTTGCCCGGGTCGTCGATCTGGTGCGCCAATGCGTCGTGGCCAATGTGCCTGCGTTGCGCATCCAGGTAGCGCACCACACTGGGGACAACGACCCGGCCCTGCGCATCGGGCAAGCACTCAGCACTGCCGTTGCGCACCGCAGCCACCAAAGAGTGGGTGGTGCCCAAATCAATGCCCACTGCGATGCGCCGCTCGTGCGGGTTGGGCGACTGGCCGGGTTCGGAGATCTGCAGAAGCGCCATGGTGAGCTTTATTCCAACTGGTCGATGCGCTGGTTCAAGTCGAGCGCAAATTTTTCTATGAACATGAGGGCACGCACCGGCGCCACTGCAGCGGCGAAATCGTGTGACCCATCGAGCAAAGCCGCACATTGTTGCAGCAGCCGCGCCTTGCTGGCTTGCACCGCGTCAGCCAGTTGATGCAAGGCAGTGGCTTCGCTCGCTTCGTCGAGTGCCTCACGCCACTCCATCTGCTGCACCAAAAACTCGGCGGGCATGGCCGTATTACTATGGGCTTGGATAGGCGCTCCGGCCAACTCGCACAGATAAGCGGCGCGTTTGAGCGGGTCTTTCAGGCGCTGGTAGGACTCATTGATGCGCACCGACCATTGCATCGCCAGGCGCTGGGCGGACGCCCCATGGGCTACGAACTTGTCGGGATGGGCCTCGCGCTGCAAAGCCTTCCAGCGCGCATCCAGGTCGGCGCGGTCCTGCGCGAACTGCCTGGGCACGCCAAACAGTGCAAAGTCATCCGCCTGGAGGTTCACACCCGAAACGACTCACCGCAGCCGCACTTGTCGCGCTCGTTGGGGTTGTTGAAACGAAAACCTTCGTTCAAACCCTCGCGTACGAAGTCGAGCTGGGTGCCGTCGATATAGGCCAGGCTTTTGGGATCGACCAAAACCTTGACGCCGTGGCCTTCGAAAGTGACGTCTTCCGGCGCGGGTTCATCGACGTACTCGAGCGTGTAGGCCAGGCCCGAGCAGCCGGTGGTCTTGACGCCCAGACGCACGCCCAGCCCCTTGCCCCGCTTGGCAAGGTAACGGGTAACGTGGCGCGCGGCGGCCTCTGTAAGGGTGACGGACATGGTGCTTTAGTTCAGGTGCTTCTTCTTGTAATCGTCCACGGCGGCCTTGATGGCGTCTTCGGCCAGGATGGAGCAGTGGATCTTCACCGGAGGCAATGCAAGCTCTTCGGCGATTTGGCTGTTCTTGAGCGCGGCGGCCTCGTCCAGCGTTTTCCCCTTGACCCACTCGGTCACCAGCGAGCTCGACGCAATTGCCGAACCACAACCGTAGGTCTTGAAACGCGCATCCTCGATCACACCGGTTTGTGGGTTGACCTTGATCTGCAGCTTCATCACATCACCACATGCGGGCGCGCCGACCATGCCGGTGCCTACCGACGCATCGCCTTTGTCGAACGATCCGACGTTGCGGGGATTTTCATAGTGGTCAACCACTTTTTCTGAGTAGGCCATTGGGTTTACCTCGTAAAGAAATGAAAGGAAATTAGTGCGCAGCCCATTGGATGGTGCTGATATCGATGCCGTCTTTGTACATGTCCCACAAGGGGCTGAGATCGCGCAGCTTGGCGACGTTCTTTTTGATGGTCTCGATGGCGTAGTCAATCTCGGCTTCGGTCGTCCAGCGTCCGATGGTCATGCGCAGACTGCTGTGCGCCAATTCGTCACTGCGGCCCAAAGCGCGCAACACGTAGCTAGGCTCCAAGCTGGCCGAAGTGCAGGCCGATCCGCTGCTGACCGCCAGGCCTTTGATGCCCATGATGAGGGACTCGCCTTCCACGTAGTTAAAGCTCATGTTGAGGTTGTGCGGCACCCGCTGTTCGGTGTGGCCGTTGATGAAAACCTGCTCAATGTCTTTAAGGCCCGCCAGCATGCGGTTGTGCAAGGCGCGGATGCGCAGGTTCTCGGCACCCATTTCTTCCTTGGCGATACGGTACGCCTCCCCCATGCCAACGATCTGGTGGGTGGGCAAGGTGCCGCTGCGCATGCCGCGCTCGTGGCCGCCACCATGCATTTGCGCCTCCAGCCGGATGCGTGGCTTGCGCCGCACATACAGGGCGCCGATACCTTTGGGACCGTAGGTTTTGTGCGAGGTCAGGCTCATCAAATCGACTGGCAAGGTGCTCAGGTCAATGTCCACGCGCCCGGTGGCTTGGGCCGCGTCGGAGTGAAAAACAATGCCCCTTTCGCGACAGACCGCACCCAAGGCGGCGACATCTTGGATCACACCGATTTCGTTGTTCACCAGCATTACGCTGGCCAGGATGGTGTCCGGTCGAATCGCCGCTTTGAACGCGTCTAGGTTCACCAAACCGTCGCTCTGCACGTCCAGGTAGGTCACCTCAAAGCCTTGGCGCTCCAGCTCGCGGCAGGT
>JBIIZY010000225.1:0-4033 GCA_044346035.1 Rhodoferax sp.
GGCGCGTCCGGCGCCTTGGTGCGCATGCCAGGGCTGCCGTCTGGCGGCAGCACGCTGGTGTACTTTTCCTGCGAAGACTGTGCGGTGGAGGCGGCGCGCGCCGCAGCGCACGGTGGCAAGGTGTTTAGAGAGAAGACCTCCATCGGCGAGCACGGCTTCATGGCCCTGGTGGAGGACACCGAGGGCAATATGGTGGGTCTGCATTCCATGGGCTAACCCCTGGGCGCGGGCGCCGGGCGTCCGCATGCAAATCGGTGTCGCAAACAGGTCAAGCGCAAGCCCCGCGCCTGCCCATACTATGTGTTTTTGTCAGCCGCTCTGGCATTGGAGAATTTGGATGCAAGACACCCCCGCGCAAGTCGCCGCAAGCCCCGACACCGTAGCCGATGCACCGCGTGGCCGCCGCGCCGGTGGTGGCCGTGAGGCCAAGCGCGCCGCCCGCAGCGCCCGCAGCGCGCAGTCGGTGCCGTTTATCACCCGAAAAATCCCGTACTTCGAGGTGCTCGACGAAGAGGGCCTGCAAACCATAGAGCGCAATGCCGACACCATCCTGGAAGAAACCGGCATCGACTTTCGCGACGATGCTGAAGCCTTGGAGTTGTTTCGCAACGCTGGCTGCGACGTCAAGGGCGAGCGGGTGCACTTTCCGCGCGGCCTGGCCCGCAAGCTGGTGCAAGCCACTGCCCCGCGCGAGTTCACCCAGGTCGCGCGCAACCCCGCGCACAACGTGGTCATCGGCGGCAAGAACACCGTGTTTGCGCCCGCCTACGGCTCGCCCTTTGTGCGCGACCTAGACGGCGGACGCCGCTACGCCACGATTGCCGACTTCCAAAACTTCGTGAAGCTCACCTACATGGCCAACGCGCTGCACCACAGCGGCGGAACCATTTGCGAGCCAGTCGATTTGCCGGTGAACAAGCGCCACTTCGACATGGTGTATGCGCACATGAAGTACAGCGACAAGCCCTTTATGGGCTCGGTCACGCACCCAGACCGCGCGCGTGACACGGTGGAGATGACCAAGATTTTGCTGGGCGACAACTGGATGGACCCGCTCACCGGCAAGCCTCGCACGGCGGTGATCAACCTGATCAACGCCAACTCGCCCATGACCTTCGACGAGACCATGCTGGGCGCCGCCAAGGTCTACGCCCGGGCCAACCAGGCTTGCATCATCACGCCCTTTATCTTGGCCGGTGCCATGTCGCCGGTGACGGTGGCGGGCACGGCGGCACAGACGCTGGCCGAGGCGCTGGCTGGCATGGCGTTTGTGCAGCTGTGCAACCCCGGAGCACCGGTGGTGTTGGGCAGCTTTGCTTCCAGCATTTCCATGCAGTCGGGCGCGCCCACGTTCGGCACGCCCGAACCGGCGCTGGTGCTGTACGTGATGGCTGCGCTGGCGCGCCGTTTGGGTGTGCCGTTTCGTTCGGGCGGTGGTCTGTGCGGCTCCAAAATTTCAGACGCGCAAGCCGCCTCCGAATCGGCCAACACCTTGTTGCCAACCTGCCTGGCCGGTGTCAATTTTGTGCTGCACACCGCAGGCTGGTTAGAGGGTGGCTTGTCCATGGGCTACGAGAAATTCATCATGGACGTGGACCAGGCCGGCATGATGCACACCTTGCTCAATGGCGTGGACCTGACCGAGAACGGCCAGGCCATGGACGCGATCCGCGAAGTCGGCCCCGGCAAACACTTTTTGGGCTGCGCCCACACCCAGGCCAATTTCGAGAGCGCCTTCTACCGCTCGCCGATCACCGACAACAACAGTTTTGAGCAGTGGGAGGCCGAGGGCTCGCGCGACCTCACCCAGCGCGCCAACGCGCTGTGGAAAAAGCAGCTCGCCGAGTACGAGGCGCCCGCGATGGACGTGGCCACCGACGAAGCCATCCTGGACTACATGAACCGCCGCAAGGCCTCGTTCCCCGACTCCAACGTGTAAGCCAGCGGGGCTAGCCTTGCGGCCTGGCCCCCATCTGGATACACCCCATCCATGAACAAGCTGCTCATCCCCCTGGCCTCGCTGCTCAGCGGTTTGGCCCTGCTGGTGGTGGGCACGGGCCTGCTGTTTGCCGCCATCGGCGCGCAGGCCGGCAATGCCAAGTTCTCCGGGCTGGTTACCGGCTTGGTGATGTCGGCGTATTTCGCCGGCTTTGTGTACGGCACCTACGCCTGCCCGGCCATCATCCGGCGGGTGGGGCACATTCGCGCGTTTGCCGCCATGGCGTCCATCGCTTCGGCTATTCCTATGTTCCATGCGCTGTGGACCAACGCGATTGCCTGGGGCGTGCTGCGCTTTGTCGCCGGGGTGTGCCTGGTGGGCCTCTACATCGTGGTGGAGAGCTGGCTCAATGTGGTGGCCACCACCGCCCAGCGCGGCAAGGTGTTTGCTGCCTACATGGCGGTCAGCGGCGTGTCCATGGCCATGGGTCAGTGGCTGATTCTGGTGGGTGACCGCTTTGGCTTTGTGCCGTTTGCGCTGGTGTCGATTCTGTTTTCGTTTGCGCTCATTCCCATCACGCTCACCCCGGTGCCCGAGCCCGAGGCCATGGAGGCGCCCAAGTTCGTGCTCAAGGAGCTGATCTACATCTCGCCCATTGGCGTGATCGGCACCATCGGCTCCGGGCTGCTGGGCGGCGCGTTTTACAGCCTGGGCCATGTGTTTGGCCAAGGCGTGGGCTTTAGCGAGGCGGGCATTGCCACCTTCATGGCGGCCACGATTTTGGGCGGGGCCGCGTTCCAGTGGCCGGTGGGGCATTTGTCGGACAAAAACGACCGCCGCTGGGTGCTGTTTTGGGTGTGCGCGCTGTGCGCGGGCGTGGCGGGCTTGGGCTTTTACTTGGCGCGCGAGTTCGAGGCCTCACTGATCGTGTTGGGCATCGTCTACGGTGGTTTGTCCTTCACGGTCTATGGCCTGAGCGTGGCCCACGTCAACGACCTGATCGACCCCGCCAAGGTGCTGGAAGTGACCAGCGGCCTCTTGCTGCTGTACGGTTTTGGCTCCACTTTGGGCCCGACGCTGGCTGGCGGTGTGATGGACCTGTTTGGACCCGAGGCGCTGATGCTCTACTTCGCCATCGTGCTGGCGTTTTTAGCGGCCAGCGTTTGGTTCTTTGCCAAGTCCAAATACATCCACCCCTCGCGTACCAGCCAGAAGACCGACTACGTGGTCATGGGCAGCGGCTCACAGGCGGTGCTGCAAATGGACCCGCGCCGGCCCGACTTTGAACACAGCCGCCCGGCCAAACCGCTGGTCGATCCGGGGCGTTGATCTGGCGACTCATCCCGCAGCGGTAGGCCGCCCAATGGCTTCGGCTTGCACCACGGCTTCGAGCAAGCCCGCATCGCTGACCGCGTTGGGCATCCACTGCTTGTGTACCGAGACCTGCACCTCGGGCGCGTGCGCCCCCATGGCCAGCACGGCGCTGCGGGCCAGTTGCTCGGCCCATTCACGGGCGGTGGTCAAGGCCTCAGCGGGGTTGGAAAACTGCCGCGTGCCGCTGGGCGCGTGCACACGGAAGTTGCCGGTGCCATCGCCCACCACCCGCACGGTCACGCTGTGCGCCACCACGCCAGCGGCAGCGCCCACGGCGTTGGCCACATCGCAGTGCGGCGCAAACGCCACTTCGCAACCGAGGCGGCGCGCCACCTCCGGGTAAAACACCCGCACCGGCCCGCCCACCGCCACCACCGGCACACAGGGCTGGATGCGCACCTGCGTCCAGCCCAACGCGCCCTGGCCTGCGCACACCGCGTCGATCAGCGGGTTGTCTGCGACCTCGCTGCCAAACGCGGTTTGCAAGACCGCCCGGCACGACAGGCGCACGGTTTGCTCCCACACATCTTGCGCAAATTGCCGGGTGCGCTCGGGCGTGGGCAGCTTCATGTCGCGCAAGCGCGCCGCCAGTTGCGCCGCCAGGTACGCCGCCTCCTGCGACCAGTTGGCTTGCAGACCCAGCACATGGCCCGCGTCCGAGGGCGTGAAGCTGCACAGCTGCACCAGGCCCTTGCGGCGCAGCGACTCCAGCGCCCGCTG
>JBIIZY010000070.1:0-13478 GCA_044346035.1 Rhodoferax sp.
GAGCGCGCAGTGGCGCTGCAAGCGCAGGCGCTGGCGCCGCGCATTCGCGTCTGTGGCGTGGCGCCGGGCTTGATGTTTTTGAGCGGCCCGCAAACCCAAGATAACTTCGACCGCGCCAGCCGCGTCAACCTGCTGCAAACCGCCATCGACCCGGCCCAGGTGGCGGCCACCTGCGTCTTCTTGGCCAGCAATCCCTGCATCACAGGCACCACCGTGTCGGTCGACAATGGACAACATCTGGTCCCACTCGCGCGCGACGTGATGTTCGCGCTAGACGGCCAGCACAAGGCAACACCATGAACCACGACCCAATAACCCGCCTGGCACTGGAATGTCGGCGCATTTTCTTGCGGGACCATGTGCTGCCGGTGCGCATAGGCGCGCACGACTTTGAGAAAACCCAGGCGCAGCGCGTGGTGTTCAACGTAGAGCTTTTCGTGCCCTACGCCGCGTCCACGCCGCAAGCCGACCAGCTGGCCGAAGTGGTGGACTACGACTTTGTGCGCGCCGTCATCGCCCGCCGCGTGGCCGCAGGCCATGTGGAGCTGCAAGAAACTTTGTGTGACGACCTGGCGGGCCAGCTGCTGGCCCACCCGCAGGTACAGGCTGTGCGCCTGTCCAGCTGCAAACCCGATGTGTACCCCGACTGCGCGGGCGTGGGTGTGGAGGTATTTCGAATGAAAGACACGGCATGAACCCCAGCACCGGCAACCAGACCCTGACCCTCACCGGCTTGCGCTTCAACGCCAGCCTGGGCATTTTGGAATCAGAGAAAGTCGAGCCCCAGCCAATCCAAGTCGACGCGGAGCTGTGCCTGGGTCGCCAGCCGCTGCTGCCACGGGATGACGAAATCAACCACGTGCTGGACTACCGCAAAGTGCGCCAGATCATCATCGACGAGTGCACCGCAGAGCATGTTAATTTGCTGGAAACCCTGATCGGTAAGCTCAGCCACCGCCTGATGCAGCTGCCCGGCGTGCTGGGTACGCGGGTCAAGATTGCCAAGCTCGAAATTTTTACCGACTGCGAAGTCGCCATCCGCATGGAAACCGGCCACTGGGGCGCGACCCAAGCGGCCCAAGGAGAGCAGCCATGAGCGCCGTCTGGATTGAAAGCGACAGCACGCCCGCAACCGCCACCGCAACGCCCTTCGCACCCGATGCTGCGCAGGCAGTGCTGCCCGCCAAGATCGAGCGCGAAACCCACAAGTTAGAGAAGCGCCTGTGCCGCCAGGTGGGCCAGGCCATCATGGACTTCAACATGATTGAAGCGGGCGACCGGGTGATGGTGTGCGTCTCGGGCGGCAAGGACAGCTACGGCATGCTCGACATCCTGCTCAAAATGCAGCAGCGCGCACCCATCCGCTTTGAGCTGATCGCAGTCAACCTCGACCAAAAGCAGCCGGGCTTTCCCGACCATGTCTTGCCCGAGTACCTCAAGCAAGTGGGCGTGCCGTTTCATATCGAGACGCAGGACACCTACAGCATCGTCAAGAAGGTTATCCCCGAAGGCAAGACCATGTGCAGCCTGTGCAGCCGCTTGCGCCGCGGCATTTTGTACCGGGTGGCCGACGAGCTTAAGGTGACCAAAATTGCACTGGGCCACCACCGCGACGACATGTTGCAAACCTTCTTTTTGAATATGTTTTTCGGCGGCAAGCTCAAGGGCATGCCGCCCAAGCTGGTCAGCGACGACGGCGGCCACATCGTGATTCGCCCGCTGGCCTACGTGGCTGAGAAAGACTTAACGCGCTGGGCCACGCACCGCGCCTTCCCCATCATCCCCTGCACCTTGTGCGGCAGCCAAGAGAACCTGCAACGCAAGCAAATCGGCAACATGCTGCGCGAGTGGGAAAAGAAATACCCCGGCCGCATCGAGAGCATGTTCACTGCGCTGCAAAACGTGGTGCCCTCGCACCTCATGGATGCGCAGCGCTTTGACTTCAAAAACGTCAAGACCACCGGCATCGCCGACCAAGACGGCGACACCGCGTTCGACGTACCCGAGCTGCCCACCTCCACCTTGGCCGGGATGCGCCTGGTGGCCCAGGACGACTAGGGCGTGGTCAGCACCCGCATCATTGCCGTGCGCCACGGCGAGACCGACTGGAATGTTGCGACCCGGCTCCAAGGCCATACCGACATCGCGCTCAATGCCAATGGCCAGTGGCAGGCCACCCAGGTGGCGCGTGCGCTGGCTGACGAAGCCTTGGACCGGGTGTACTCCAGCGACCTGTCGCGCGCGCGCAGCACCGCCCAAGCCATTGCCGACCACAACCGCCACCCCAGCGCGCGCGAGGTGCATCTGCACCCGGGATTGCGCGAGCGTGGCTTTGGTGTGTTCGAGGGCCACACCTACGAGGCCATCGCCGCGCAATGGCCCGAAGAGTCGCTGCGCTGGAAGCGGCGCGAACCCGACTTTGCGCCCAGCGGTGGCGAAAGCCCGGCCCAGTTGATGGCACGTGTGCAACAAACCCTGAACGCCTTGGCCGCGCCGCACCTGGGCGGGCAAATTGCATTGGTGGCGCACGGTGGCGTGCTCGACATGCTGTACCGCTTGGCCACGGGCCAAAGCGTCAGTGCCCCGCGCTCCTGGGAGCTGGGCAACGCCGCCATCAACCGCTTGTTGTGGACCCCCGACGGGTTGTCGCTGGTGGGCTGGGGCGATACGCGCCACCTGGAGCCCCAGGGCATCACGCCCGGCTGACGCAGGCCGCGCCTCAAGACCGGTTTGGGTCAGGCGTCGCCTCAAGCCCGGCTGACGCGGGCCTCGCGCTCAGCCTGCACCGCGTGTGCGATGTCGGCCTCCGACAGGCCCGCCGCCTGCAACGCAAACGACGACAGCTGCAAGCCCGCCTCCAAGGTTTCGGGCACCACCGCTGTGGCGCCAGCGGCCAGCAGGTCGCGCGCGTGCTGCTCGTCGCGCGAGCGGGCATAGATGGGCAAATTGGGGTAGGCCTCGCGTGCGGCCTTGACCGTGTGCATGGCCGCTGCGGGATGGTCCATGGTGATCACCAGCGCAATGGCCGACTCGGCGTGCAGCTTGTGCAGCAACTCAGGCCGCGCCGCATTGCCAAACAGGACGGGGCGCCCCTTTTTCACCCCGTGGGCTACCACGCTGGCGTCGTGCTCCACCGCCACGTAGCGGATGTGCTGTTGGTGCAGCAGGTCGGCCAGCAGCAAGCCCACCCGGCCATGGCCGGCGATGATGATGTGGCCCGCAAGGTGCGACGCGTCTGGCATATCCTCCGCTGACTCGGGCCGGATGGGATGCTCCAAGCGATCGCCCAGGCGCTGCCCCAAGTGCGCGCCCAGCTTGGCAAACAAAGGGGTGGCGACCAAACTCAGGCTGACCACCAACAGCATGAACTGCGCCACGTCGCCGCCCAGCACGCCACTGACGGCGGCAGCACCCACGACGATGAACGCAAACTCACCGCCTTGGGCCAGCAGCATGCCGCCCTCCAGTGATTTGCCCCACGACAAGCCACCGGCCCGCATAACGCAGGTGGTGAGCACGGTTTTCACCAGCATCAAACCCAGCACCGAAAGGGCAATCCACACCGGATCGCGCAGCACCTCGCGCAGGTCGATCGACATGCCCACCGACATGAAGAACAGGCCCATCAGCAGGCCCTTGAAGGGCTCGATGGTCAGCTCGACTTCGTGGCGGTACTCGGTCTCGGCCAACAGCAGGCCTGCCAAAAAGCCACCCAAGGCCAGCGACAAACCCGCCAGTGCCGTCGCCGCAGCAGTGCTCAGCGCAATCAAGAGCGTGAGCGCCATGAAGACCTCTGGCTGGTGCTGCCGGGCGAAGGTGCGAAAGACCAGCCGAATCGGCTTGCGCCCCAAAAAGAAGATCAGCAGCACCACGCACACCGACTTGAGCAGCGTGATTCCGACCACCCACGCGACACCGTCTGCGGGACGGTTTCCCAGAATGTCGACCAAGATCACCAGCGGCACGACCGCGAGGTCTTGCAACATCAAAATCGCAAAAGTGGCCTGCCCCAGCGGCTTGGCCAAGCTGCGCTGCTGGGTCAGCAACTGCATGACCACCGCAGTAGACGACAAGGACAGCACCAACCCCAGCACAAGGGCAACCGACGGTGCATTGCCAAACACAAAGGCCAGCGTACCCAGCACCACCGCGCAGAGCAGCACCTGCGCCGACCCCGCCAGGAACACCCAGCGGCGCAACGCCCACATACGCGGCACCGACAGCTCCAGCCCGATCAAAAACATCAAGAAGATCACGCCCAGCTCGCCCAGTGCGGTTACACCGGCGCCCTTGGGAAACGTGAAGCTCTCCAGCCACGGCCAGCGGTCCACCCACAGCGCAAAACCATGCGGGCCTACCAGCACGCCCACCACCAAAAAACCAAGCACCTGGTTAAAGCGCAAGCGCTGCAGCAGCGGAATCAAAATGCCGGCCAGGGCCAGGAACAAGAGGGTTTCGCGCAGGTAAGGAATGGGCGCGTGCTCCATAGGCCGCCTGCTACCGCCGTGCGGTGACCGAGCTACCCGCCGCCGCCAGCATGGTGCAGCCAATGGCAAGCCACTGCAGCGCAGTGAGGTGCTCGCTCAACAAGACCAGACCCAAGAGGGCCGCTACCGCAGGCTCCATGCTGATCATGATGCCAAACGCTTCCTTGGGCAGCCGCTTGAGGGCCACCATTTCCAGCGAAATCGGCACCGCGCTGGACACCGCAGCCACCGCCAGGCCGAACAGCAACACCTGCGGGTCCCACAGCGCAGCACCCGCTTCCCAGACGCCCAGGGGTACCACCACCACAGCGGCCACCGCCAAGCCCAGGGCCACCGAATGGCCGGCATGCAGGTGGTCCACCCGTTTGCCAAACACGATGTAAGCAGCCCAGAACACCGCCGCCGCCAAGGCGTAGGCCACGCCGACCGGGTCCAACGCAGCAGCACTGCCTTGCAGGGGCAGCAACAAGCCCAGCCCCAGCACTGCCAATGCCAGCCAGACAAAGTCAATGCGTTTGCGTGAAGACCACAGCGCCACCGCGAGCGGCCCCGAAAACTCGATGGCCACGGCCACCCCGAATGGGATGGTGCGCAGCGACATGTAGAACAGCAGGTTCATCAGCCCCAACGCGATGCCGTAGCGCACGATGGACAGCGCATCAGCGCGCGACAGCGCCCAGCGCCAGGGCCGCCAAATGGCGAGCAAGATCAGGGCCGCAAACCCAACCCGCAGCGAGGTCGTACCCAGTGCACCCACGACCGGAAACAGCTGTTTGGCAAACGAGGTGCCGATGCCCAGCGCTGTCACCGAGCCCAAGACCGCCAGCAAGGGCACGGCAGCGGCGCGTGGGGTCGGGGCCATCGCGCGCCTACAAGCCCAGCAGGTCGGAGCTGGCCTGCGGTGGTGCCACCCCCAGATGCCGGTAGGCGGCCAGGGTGGCAATACGCCCGCGTGGGGTACGTTGCAAAAAGCCCTGTTGAATCAGGTAGGGCTCGATTACGTCCTCGATGGTCTCGCGCTCTTCGCCAATGCTTGCCGCGATGTTGTCCAGCCCCACCGGGCCGCCGTCAAAGCGGTGCACCACCGCCTCCAGCAACTTGCGGTCCATCAAGTCGAAGCCCTGCGGGTCCACGTCCAACATGGCCAGCGCCCGGTTGGCAATGTCTTGGCTGATGCTGCCACTGCCCTTCACGTCGGCGTAATCGCGCACCCGGCGCAGCAGCCGGTTGGCAATGCGCGGCGTGCCGCGCGAGCGCCGCGCGATCTCAAAACCACCGTCGGGGTCCATGGGCACGTTGAGCAAGCCGGCGCTGCGGGTCACGATGCGCAGCAGCTCTTCGGCACTGTAAAACTCCAGCCGCGCGACGATGCCAAAGCGGTCGCGCAGTGGGTTGGTCAGCATGCCCGCACGGGTGGTGGCGCCCACCAAGGTGAAGGGTTGCAAATCGAGCTTGATGGAACGCGCCGCCGGACCCTCGCCAATCATGATGTCAATCTTGTAGTCCTCCAGCGCGGGGTACAGAATTTCTTCCACCACTGGGCTTAGACGGTGGATCTCGTCAATAAACAAGACGTCGTTTTTCTCCAAATTGGTCAACAGTGCAGCCAGGTCTTTGGGCTTTTCCAGCACCGGTCCGCTGGTTTGCCGCAGGTTCACGCCAAGCTCGTGGGCGATGATGTGCGACAAGGTGGTCTTGCCCAAGCCGGGCGGACCAAACAGCAGCACATGGTCCAGCGCCTCGCTGCGCATCCGGGCCGCGCCAATGAATATCTCCAACTGCTCGCGCACCTTGGCCTGGCCTACGTACTCGTCCAACAGCTTGGGGCGTAGCGCGCGCTCAATGGCCTCTTCTTGCGGCGAGTTGGGCACGCCAGACACCACCCGGGCGGGCGGCAAGGCGGAGAGGTCGTCGGTTTGGATACTCACGGGAAACAGGGTCCGAACAAGGCTACGGGCGGGGTTGCCGGTCTCTACGCACTATAGCGCGCTGCCCACGCGAAACTGCGCCTTGCACGCGGGGCCGAGGTGGGCGCGACCGAGCGCAACGCTCAAGTTGCAGCGCAGCCAAGCCGATACCATAGTGTTAGTCGCGGGGCTTGTACCGTCCTGCGCGCTGTGCACCACCCCAACGCCGAAAACGCAATGAAGTTGTTCTCCACTCTGCTGCTGGCGCTTGCGCTGTTGGCACCGGCTGCACAGGCGAACGAAGCGGCAGCCAGGGCGCCTGCTGTCAAGGCCTCGGGTGCGTCAGCGACGCCCCAGTCACCTGCCGCCTTGGGCGACCAGGTCCGCGCAGCACTGGCGACCCGGGTGCTGCCCAACAAGACCTTGACCTTGTCGGCTCCGAACAAGGGTGGCGCCAGACCCGCCCCATCTGGACCGGCCATTTCCGCGCAGGCCACCGCGCCAGTGAGCGCGTCGGCCATCCCAACACCTGCGGTCTCGGCGTTTGCCGGCGCTGCCTTCGCAGGGCAACGCAGCGGCAACGAGGGCCCAGCCAGCGCGAGCACCCTCGCGACCATGCGCGCTTCCGGCACCGACCTGTGCACCACAGGCAAGCGGCAGTCCCCGATTGCGATTGCCGACGGCGCGACCTTGCTTGGCCCAGCCGAGCCGCTGCAATTCAGTTACCTGCCCAGCGGTGGTTCGGTGGTCAACACTGGCCAGACGATCCAGGTCGATGTGGAGGGCGACAACACCTTGGTGGTGCGCGGCTCGCGCTACCAGCTGGTGGCGCTGTACTTTCGTACCCCCTCGGAAGCGCAGATCAACGGCAGGCACTACCCGATGTCGGCCCACCTGGTCCACAAGAACGAGGCAGGGCAATTGGCCATCGTGGCCGTTTTGCTAGAGACAGGGCACAGCAACCCGGTGGTGGACACCGTTTGGACCCACCTGCCGCTCGATACCTTGGACCGGGTACGGGTGCCGCCGGAGCAACTCAAGTTCAACGACCTGCTGCCAAGCGACCAGCGCTATTACCAATACATCGGCTCGTTGACCACACCGCCGTGCACCGAGGGAGTGTTGTGGCTGGTGATGAAATCGCCAGTGCAGATCAGCGCGGCACAGTACACCTTGTTCAACCAGCTATTTGCAAACAACGCGCGCCCGTTGCAGCCACGCCATGGCCGCCCGGTGCGAGAAGCGCAGTAAGGGACGCATCAAGGCCTACCCGGCCAGAGCGGGGCCAGCCCTACTTGGCCAGCGCCCGCAGCGCGAGCTTGATGCCCTCGCTCACGCCCACATCGGCGGGCAGCGCTTTAAGGCTGGCGGCAGCTTCCTTGTCGCTGTAACCCAGCGCCAGCAGGGCCTGCAAAATGTCGGCTTGCGCACCATCGACTGCGCCCGCCGTGGCGCCAATATCAGCACCGATCTTGCCTTTGAGCTCCAGCAGCAGCCGCTCCGCAGTCTTCTTGCCAATGCCCGGCACCTTCATCAGCCGACCGATCTCTTGCAGCGTAACCGCCTGGGCCAGGTCGGCCACGCCCATGCCCGAGAGCACCGACAAGGCCGTGCGCGGCCCCACGCCTGCGATTTTTATCAGCTCGCGAAACGCTGCGCGCTCGGCAGCCGAGCCAAAGCCGTACAGAATCTGGGCGTCCTCGCGCACCACGAAGTGCGTAAGCAAGGACACCTTGTGCCCCAGTGCAGGCAGGTTGTAAAACGTACCCATGGGCACCTGCAGCTCGTAACCCACGCCGCCACAGTCCACGGTGATTTGTGGCGGGTTTTTGTCGCAAAGGGTGCCGGTGAGTTGGCCGATCATTTGTTGCCTATCATGGGTGGCTGTGTGCTTGCCGTGTGTGGACGCCCGAAGGAATTATCCGCGTGATTCTGAGACATCTTTTTTCGCCCCCCAACAACAACCGCCTCGCGCACCTGTGCGGTCCCACCGACGAACACCTGCGCACTATTGAGCAGGCGCTGGACGTGCGCATCGCCCACCGCCACGAACAATTCAAGGTCGAAGGAGCCAAGGCCAAGGCGCAGCGGGCGATGGAGATGCTGCAAGCGCTGTATGAAATGGCGGCGCGCCCCATCAATGCAGCCACCGTGCAACTGATGCTCTCAGGCGAAGGCTACGCGCAGGCCGACGGCCCAGCCCTGCACACCCGCCGTGCCGACCTCAAGCCACGCAGCCCCAACCAAGCGGTGTACCTCGACAACATCGCCGAGTTCGACATTACCTTTGGCATTGGCCCAGCCGGTACCGGCAAAACCTACTTGGCCGTTGCTGCGGCGGTGGACGCTCTGCAACGCAGCGCTGTGCAGCGCATTGTGCTCACGCGCCCAGCGGTGGAGGCGGGTGAACGACTGGGCTTTCTGCCCGGTGACCTGAACCAAAAAGTGGACCCGTACCTGCGTCCTTTGTACGACGCGCTCTACGACCTGATGGGCTACGAGCAGGTCCACAAAGCGTTTGAGCGCCAGGCCTTGGAAATCGCGCCCCTGGCCTTCATGCGCGGGCGCACGCTCAACAACGCATTTGTCATTCTGGACGAGGCGCAGAACACCACACCCGAGCAGATGAAGATGTTTCTGACCCGCGTGGGCTTTGGCACCAAGACGGTGATCACTGGCGACGTAAGCCAGATTGATCTGCCCAAAGCCCAGGTCAGCGGGCTGGTGGAAGCCGAGCGGGTGTTGCGCCGTGTGCCGGGCATCGCCATCACCCACCTGACCAGCGCCGACATCGTGCGCCACCCGCTGGTCGCGCGCATCGTGGACGCCTACGATGCCGCCCGCTTGTCTGAGCTGCTGCCGCCCGCCATCCCAGACCCGGTGGACGCCACGCCGCGCACCGGATTGCCCAAAACCCGCTCGCCACGCGCCACGCCGCAAAAGGCTTTGTAATGTTGCCCGCGCTTGCGCTCTCGCTGCAGTTTGGCGCGTTGCAAAACGCCGGCATCCACCGCGCAGCGCTGCCACGCCACAAGGTGGCGCGCTGGATCCGGCATGCCCTGGCAAGCGACGCTGAAATCACAGTGCGCATCGTCGACACCGACGAAGGCCAAAGCCTCAACCGCGACTTCCGCAAGAAAGACTACGCCACCAACGTGCTGACCTTCGACTACACCCGCGCGCCCGTAGTCACCGCCGACCTGGTGCTGTGCGCGCCGGTGGTCGCGCGAGAAGCCACAAGCCAAGGCAAAACCCTGCAAGCCCACTATGCACACCTGATCGTGCACGGCACCCTGCACGCCCAGGGCTGGGACCACCAGCAGGACGCCGCGGCCGCAGCCATGGAGCGGCACGAGACCGATATCTTGCTGCGGCTGGGATTTGCCAGCCCCTATTGAACCGGGGGCGATCGCGCTGCCAGGGCCCCTTCGCTGGGCGTGGTAGCGCGGCGCGGGCGCCCGGAATGCAGCTTGGTGTGTTCCGCGCAGGGTGTTTGCGCAGGGGCCGTTGGGGTGGCTTCACCACAATGCCCGGCCCATCGCCCACCACCAAGAAAGCACCCCATGGAATCCACCTCCTTGCATGCCCACCCCGTTGTCTTCGTCCATGGCCTGTGGTTGCACGCCCAGTCCTGGAGCCCCTGGGTGGAGTACTTCACGCAACAAGGCTACCAAGCATCGGCGGCTTCTTGGCCGGGCGACGCCCGCACCACCGAAGACACGCGCAACAGCCCCACCGCGCTTGCCGGCTACGGCGTTGCAGAGATCGCGGACCATATCGCCCGGCAGATTCAGGCTTTGGATACCAAGCCGATCCTCATCGGGCATTCGTTTGGCGGGCTAATCGTTCAAAACTTGCTTGCGCGCGAACTGGCTGTAGCCGCCATTGCCATCGACCCAGCCCCGATCCGGGGGGTTAACGAGCTGCCCTGGGCCGCGTTGCGGGCTGCGCTACCGGTGTTGGCCAACCCGTTGAACTTCTGGCGCGCTGTGTCACTGACCGAAGCCCAATTTCGCTACGGCTTTGCCAACGCGGTCTCGCAAGACGAGGCCCGCACGCTGTACCAACGCTACGCCATGCCCGCTCCGGCACGTCCCCTGTTTCAGGCGGCAACCGCCATGCTCAATCCGCGCGCGGCAACCGCAGTCCGAGTCGACAACCACCACCGTGGCCCGCTGTTACTGATCGCAGGCGGCGAAGACCACACGGTGCCACCGGTGTTGGTGCACAGCGCCGCCCGCCGCTACCGCAATGCGCGGGCCATCACCGAACTGCACGCGTTCCCTGGACGGGGGCATTCGCTGGTAATTGACAGCGGCTGGAAGGAAGTGGCGCAGTACTGCTTGGGTTGGCTCACCGCGCAGACGCTGTAACATCCGCCGAAAAACTGATGCACCACGCCATATGAAAGTGATACGGGCCAGCGAGTTTTTGCCAGCCAAGGCGTGGCAGGCACAAGATATCGCCAACATGGACGGAACCACGGTACGGCTGCACTGGACCGACCAGCCGTACCGGTGGCATGTCAACGACGGCCAGGAAGTTTTTGCCGTGTTGGGTGGCGAGGTCCACATGCATTACCGTCAAGCGGGGCAAGAGCGCGTGGCCCAACTCAGGACGGGTGACATCTTCTATGCCGACGTAGGTTGCGAACATGTAGCCCATCCGGTGGGTTCCGCCCACATCCTGGTCGTAGAACGCGAGGGCAGCGAATGACCACATCCCACTTACCAAGGCACTTGTTCTGATGCGCAGCGCCTCTAAACACCTCGACGAGCTCGACTGGACTGGCTGGCCACCCGACCAGGTCGCCACACGTGGCAAGGCACAGTGGAAAGAACTGCTGGGCAGTGCCTCGGCCTGTGACAACGACATGACCATGGGGGTGGTTCGGCTGCGAAAGGGAGAATCCCTTGAGCCCCATTGCCACGCCCAGCCTGAAACCTATTTCACACTGTCGGGCCGCGGAACGGTCACGATCGCAGACGTGGTACACCCGGTGGAGCCGGGCAGAATGCTGTTCATTCCCGGCAATGCCCGCCACCAGATCAACAACACCAACGACGAGGACCTGATGATCCTCTACGCGTTCGCAATCCGTGATTTCAGCCAGGTTCAATACCACTTTTAAACGGGCCGTGGCGAGCACAGACGCCGCCTTGCGCTGCGCGTGACCTTGCCTAGGGCGTGGCAGCAGGCGCCACCCGCATCGGAATCGTCACGGGCCCGTCGTTTACCAACTCCACCAGCATGTCGGTGGCAAACCGTCCGGTTTGCACCACCGGATGCGCCCGCCGCGCTTGCGCCACCAGGTAGTCGTACAACCGGCGACCGTCCGCAGGCTGCGCGGCTCCCTTAAAGCTGGGGCGGTTGCCGCCGGTCAAGTCGGCTGCGAGCGTGAACTGGCTAACCAGCAACAGCCCGCCTTGTGTGCCCGTGCCATCCATGTTTTGGATGCTGTGGTTCATCTTGCCTTGCGCATCGCCAAAGACCCGCAGCTTGAGCAGTTTGGCCAGCAACTTGTCCGCCTCGTCGGTGGTGTCGCCCTGCTCGGCGCAGACCAGCACCAAAAAGCCGCGTCCAATCTCGCCCACCACAGCACCGTCCACACTGACGCTGGCGCGCAGCACGCGCTGCACTAAGGCGTGCATACGCCGCCAATGAACAGCTCTGCCACGGTGCAAGCGAACATGCCACTCACGCCAAGGTCACGCGGACAAACTTGCGTTTGCCCACCTGCAGCACGTAGGTGCCAACGCCCAGCTTGAGACCTTTGTCGCTGACCACGCTGCTGTCGATCCGCACGCCGCCGCCATCAATGAGCCGGTGGCCCTCGCCCGTGCTGGCCGCCAGGCCGGTGGACTTGAGCAACGCCCCGATGCCCAGTGCAACACCGCCCTCGCCCAGGGCCAGGCTGATCTCGGCAATCTCGTCTGGAATTCCGCCTTTGCTGCGGTTGATGAAGTCTTGCTCGGCGGCGTCTGCGGCGGCAGCGCTGTGGAAGCGCGCAGTGATTTCCTTGGCCAGCGCCACTTTGGCGTCCTTGGGGTTGCGCCCAGAGGCCACCTCGGCCTTGAGCGCAGCGATGGCCGCCTCGCTTTGGAAACTCAGCAGCGTGTACCACTTCCACATCAGCACGTCGGAGATGCTCAGCACCTTGGAAAACATGGTGTTGGGGTCTTCTGAGATGCCAATGTAGTTGTTCTTGCTTTTGGACATCTTCTCCACGCCGTCCGTGCCCTCCAGCAACGGCATGGTCAAGATGCATTGCGGCTCTTGGCCGTACTCGGCTTGCAGGGTGCGGCCCATCAGCAAGTTGAACTTCTGGTCGGTGCCACCGAGTTCCAAATCGGATTTGAGTGCCACGCTGTCGTAGCCCTGCATTAGCGGGTACAAAAACTCGTGGACTGCAATGGGGCTGCCTGCGGTGTAGCGCTGGTGAAAATCGTTGCGCTCCATCATGCGCGCCACCGTGTAGCGGCTGGCCAAAGCAATCATGCCGCGTGCACCCAAGGGGTCGCTCCACTCACTGTTGTAGCGGATCTCGGTTTTGCTTGGGTCCAGCACCAAGCTGGCCTGGCGGTAGTAGGTTTCAGCGTTTTGCTTGATTTGCTCGGGCGTAAGCGGCGGGCGCGTGGAATTGCGGCCACTGGGATCACCAATCATGCTGGTGAAGTCGCCAATCAAAAAAATCACCGTGTGGCCCAAGTCTTGTAACTGACGCATCTTGTTGAGCACGACGGTGTGGCCGACATGGATATCGGGCGCAGTCGGGTCCAAACCGAGCTTGATGCGCAGCGGTACGCCCGTGGACTCCGACCTGACCAGTTTTTTGACCCACTCATCCTGCGGAATCAACTCCTCGCAGCCACGCAGCGTGACCGCCAAGGCCTCCCGGACGCGGTCGCTTACATCTGCAGCAGGATTTGGGGCTTGATTCATAAGGGATTTTCGGTGTCGGTGGTCGATGGGCCGCTATACTGCGGCCTCGCTTTTGCAAGGCACAGACGACCCGCGCGGGATTTTAGTCTTGCAGCAACCCTGTAACGGAGACGCCACCTTGAAGCACACGCGGGTTCTAGAC
>JBIIZY010000071.1:0-13373 GCA_044346035.1 Rhodoferax sp.
AAGCCTCCCTCATCGGTTGGTGAGCGGATCTCGCAGTTGGGTACCCTGTTTTACTTTGGATTCTTTCTACTGATGCCGTGGTGGAGCCGTATGGGTCAGCCCAAGCCTGTGCCTGCGCGCGTCAATTTTGTTGCCCATTGAGCGAGGCGTTGACCACCATGAAAAAAATCATTTTGGCCTTGGCAATGAGTTTGGGTTTGTTGGTTTCCTCTCATGCGGCGACCGGCGGCATCGCTTGGGACAAGGCACCTGATAAAACCAACGACCTTGAGGCGCTGCAAAGTGGCGCAAAGCTGTTCGTGAACTACTGCTTGAACTGTCACGCGGCGGCCTTCATGCGGTACAACCGGCTCAAGGACATCGGTTTGACCGAGCAACAAATCAAGGACAACTTGCTGTTTACCACTGACAAAGTGGGCGAGACCATGAAGGTGTCCATGGATCCACGCCAGGCCAAGGAATGGTTTGGCGCGAACCCGCCCGACTTGACTTTGGTTGCTCGGTCTCGGTCCGCTGTGGGTGTGGGCCCAGGCGCAGATTACCTTTACACCTACTTGCGCACCTACTATCCTGATGACTCTAAGCCCACTGGTTGGAACAACTTGGCGTTTCCGAATGTTGGTATGCCGCATGTGATGTGGGAGTTGCAGGGAATTCGGCGCCCTGTGTTCGATACCGTTGAAGAGCATGGGCACAAGACGGAGGTGTTCAAGCGTTGGGAGCAGGTTACTCCGGGGACGATGACGCACGCTGAGTTTGACAATGCAATGGGCGATCTGGTGAGCTACCTGCAGTGGATGGCCGAGCCGGCCGCCAACACCCGTGTGCGCGTTGGAGTGCTGGTTCTTTTGTTCTTGGCGGTGCTTACGTTGTTCACTTGGCGTCTGAACGTGGCATTCTGGAAAGATATCAAGTAGTTTTTCTCATGGAGGGCGCAACATGCGCTCTCTTAATTGCGGAGTGGGCTTACGACAAGTGGCTCACTCCTTTTGATTTTTTGGAGTCTTTCGCCATGATGGTGCTGTATTCAGGAACAACTTGCCCCTTCTCGCATCGCTGCCGCTTTGTGTTGTTTGAAAAAGGTATGGACTTTGAGATCCGAGACGTGGATCTGTACAACAAGCCCGAGGACATCAGTGTGATGAATCCCTACGGTCAAGTCCCAATCTTGGTGGAGCGTGACTTGATCTTGTACGAGTCAAACATCATCAACGAGTACATCGATGAGCGCTTCCCGCACCCGCAGCTCATGCCAGGTGATCCGGTAGATCGCGCCCGTGTGCGTCTTTTCTTGCTTAACTTCGAGAAAGAGCTTTTTGTACACGTCTCGACCTTGGAAGCCCGTGCGTCCAAAGGCAATGAGAAGGCCCTTGAGAAGGCGCGTTCCCATATCCGTGATCGTTTGACCCAACTCGCGCCCGTCTTCTTGAAGAACAAGTACATGCTGGGTGAAAACTTCTCCATGCTGGACGTTGCCATCGCCCCGCTGTTGTGGCGTCTTGACTACTATGGCATTGATCTCAGCAAGAACGCGGCACCTTTGCTGAAGTACGCTGAACGTGTCTTCTCGCGGCCCGCGTACATCGAAGCACTCACGCCATCAGAGAAGGTGATGCGTAAGTGACCTTGGGAGCTTGACCAGCATGGACGGCAATGCGGTGGCATCGACCCGCCCTTACCTGATTCGCGCCCTATATGAGTGGTGCACCGACAATGCTTTTACGCCATTCATCGCGGTGCATGCAGACGATTCCGTGCGGGTCCCCAACGAGTACATCAAGGACGGCGAAATCGTTCTGAACATCAGCTTTGATGCCACCAGTGCTTTGAAGTTGGGTAACGAGTACATTGAGTTCAAGGGTCGTTTCGGCGGCGTTGCCAGGGACATTTTGATTCCTGTGAACCGCGTGCTGGCAATATACGCCCGCGAAAACGGACAAGGCATGGCCTTTCCCTTGCTTTCGAATGTGGCAGAAGATGGCGAGGAACCCGCTGCAGCTCCGGGCGGACTTCCAGGCGGGGCACATGTTGACTACGCCGAAGAGAGTCCCTCGCCGCGACCCCCTTCCGGATCGCGGCCCACGCTCACCCGCGTGAAGTAGTCTGGGGCGGATTGCGCTCTATGCGGCTGGGTTACACTCCACGCGCGCCGATTTAGCTCAGTTGGTAGAGCAACCGCCTTGTAAGCGGTAGGTCATCAGTTCGAATCCGATAATCGGCACCACCTCGGGCCATTCGCGCTCATTTTCCAGAGCGCACCCGCAAGCGAATGGATGTTTGTCCGTACCCTTGCGACCTCAGGTGATGCTCCAAGACTGGGAGCAGCTGGCGGAGTTTCGCTGCCACTGCGTTGCTGTCAACCAGCAGGCACCAGACATCGCCTTCTGTGGGGCCTGGCAGGATGTGCTCTTGCAGTGCTTTGGGAATCAGTGGGGTTAAGGCCTTCAATCGCGCGGAGGATTGGTCGGCCATATCAACCAATCGCGTCAACGCCGGCGAGTGTCGGGTGGCTTCAATGACTGTGAGCGCCGTTTTGCGGCGCTTTTGTTCCATAGTGAGGGGTTGCATGTGCAGTTGATTATCACGGACTCACGGCTCTCTAGAAGCCACAGCATTCAGCTTAGTGGCCTGCGGCTGCTGTTCGCTGCCCTGTGCACATCGTTGCTTCTGATGCTAATGGCCGCGCTGCTATACCACTGGGTTTTTCTCAAGGGTGCGCGCGAAGGTTGGCCTGTGGTGGGCGCGTTGGTACGCTTGGTGGTCAAGGATGAGGTGGCGCAGCGGGACCGATTTGTGCGCGAAAACATCGATGTCTTGGCCCGTCGGTTGGGCGAAATGCAAGCCAAGCTTTTGCAGTTGGAGTCTTTGGGGGAGCGTGTTTCCGGGCTTTCGGGTGTGAACCCTGCAGATGTCAAAGTAAAGCCGGGCAGTGGCGGCTTGCTGGTGCCGGGGCGGTCACTGACGCTGGCCGAGTTGGATGTGACTTTGACCGAGCTAGACCGGATGACAGACCAGGGTACCGAAGCGTTGACAGCAATCGAGTCACGTCTTTTCGAGCAGAAGATCAAGAAGATGATGGTTCCAACGCAAGCGCCCGTGTTGGCGGTCGACACAGGCTCGCCTTTTGGTTGGCGCATTGATCCGTTTACCGGCCGATCGGCGCTGCATACAGGCTTGGACTACCCGGCTGACCCCGGCACACCTATTCTGGCAGCGGCAGGCGGCATTGTGGTGACTGAAGAGTTCCATCCGCAGTACGGCAAGATGGTCGAAGTTGACCATGGCAATGATCTCGTCACCCGCTACGCCCATGCGTCTGCGGTGTATGTCAAGAAGGGCGATCTTATCAAGCGGGGTCAAAAGATCGCAGCAGTTGGCAGCACCGGGCGCTCGACGGGTCCGCACCTGCACTTCGAGGTTCTGGTTCAGGGTGTGCCACAGGACCCGCAGAAGTTCCTGAATGCGGGAAGCGCCACGGCGGTTGCATCGCATGCCAAGACCTCGCCCAAGTCTGCGCAAACAGGTGGGGCTATTACGCAACGCTAAAATCGTCGATGGCGGTTTGCCGAGCGTGGCGTGCGCGGCGTTGCTTTTTTCGAAAGCACCCCCAACTCTTCACAGTTTTTGACTAAAGGACGTAGCTGGTTGGCGCGCGGATTGTTGCGTGCAACCAGCCTCGAATGCATGGCAACCAACTTTCTCACCAAAATCTTTGGCAGTCGCAATGACCGCTTGCTCAAACAGTACCGGGCTGTGGTTGTGCGAATCAATGCACTCGAGTCCGAGCTGGAGCGCTTATCAGACGATGCGCTGCAAGCAAAAACAGCGGAGTTCAGACAACGCGTTGCCAAGGGCGAGGCCTTAGAAGCCGTATTGCCCGAGGCATTTGCAGTGGTGCGCGAGGCTTCCAAACGTGTGATGAAGATGCGTCACTTCGACGTCCAGTTGATCGGTGGCATGTCTTTGCACTACGGCAAGATTTCCGAGATGCGAACCGGGGAAGGAAAAACCTTAACAGCCACACTGGCCGTGTACCTCAACGCGCTGGTTGGCAATGGCGTACACGTCATCACGGTCAATGATTACCTGGCAAGCCGTGACGCCCAGTGGATGGGCCGTCTCTACAATTTTTTGGGATTGTCGGTGGGTATCAACCTGCCGCAGACGTCGCGCGAGCAAAAGCAAGCAGCCTACGCCGCGGATATCACCTACGGCACCAACAACGAGTTCGGCTTTGACTACCTGCGCGACAACATGGTGTACGAGGTCGCCGATCGGGTGCAGCGTGGTCTGCACTACGCTATCGTCGATGAAGTTGACTCGATCTTGATCGACGAAGCCCGCACGCCGCTGATCATCAGCGGCCAGGCGGAAGACCATACGCAGTTGTACCTTGCCATGAACAAGGTTGTCCCTGTGTTGGAGCGACAGGAAGGCGAGGCCGACCCCCACACCGGTGAGGGAATCACCAAGCCCGGGGACTTTACGCTGGATGAAAAGTCCCGCCAGGTATTTCTGACCGAACGTGGTCACGAAAACGCAGAACGCATTTTGTTTGGCAGCGGCTTGATCGCCGAAGGCGCATCGCTGTACGACCCCGCAAACATCACATTGGTACACCATTTGTATGCGGCATTGCGGGCGCGACATCTGTTCCACCGTGACCAGCACTATGTGGTGCAACAAGGGGAGATTGTGATCGTCGATGAGTTCACAGGTCGCCTGATGACGGGCCGCAGGTGGAGCGACGGTTTGCACCAGGCGGTGGAGGCCAAAGAGGGTGTTGCCATTCAGGCCGAAAACCAAACCTTGGCTTCCATCACGTTTCAAAACTACTTTCGCCTCTACACGAAGCTTGCCGGCATGACCGGTACCGCAGATACCGAGGCCTACGAGTTCCAAGAAATCTATGGCCTAGAGACCGTGGTCATTCCGCCCAACCGGGCGAGCCGACGCCAGGATCAACTGGACCGGGTCTACAAGACGACCCCCGAAAAGTACGATGCCGCGATCCAAGACATCCGTGAGTGCTACACCCGTGGGCAACCGGTGCTGGTGGGAACCACCTCCATCGAGAACTCCGAGATCATCGCCAATCTGCTCGAAAAAGAGGGCCTGCCGCACCAGGTGCTCAATGCCAAGCAGCACGCACGTGAGGCCGATATCGTGGCGCAAGCTGGTCGCCCGAAGATGATCACCATTGCCACCAATATGGCCGGTCGTGGAACCGACATCGTGTTGGGCGGCAACCTGGAAAAGGCAGTTGAAGCGATTGAGGCGGATGCGACACTCGACGACGCGACCAAAGCCAGCCAAGTTGAATCCGTGCGGTCTCAGTGGGTTCACGACCACGAGGCCGTGAAGGCTTTGGGCGGCCTGCGCATCATTGCCACCGAGCGCCACGAGTCCCGTCGCATTGACAACCAGTTGCGTGGTCGCTCGGGCCGCCAAGGGGACCCTGGGTCCTCGCGCTTCTACCTCAGCCTTGACGACTCGCTGATGCGCATCTTTGCCGGCGACCGCGTTCGGGCCATCATGGAGCGCCTGAAAATGCCCGACGGTGAGGCGATTGAGGCAGGCATTGTGACCCGCAGCATCGAAAGCGCCCAACGCAAGGTGGAGGCGCGCAACTTCGACATGCGAAAGCAGTTGTTGGAGTACGACGATGTCTCCAACGACCAACGCAAGGTGATTTACCAGCAACGCAACGCCATTTTGGATGCGCAGACGCTAAGCGCCCAAATTGCCTCCTTGCGCCAAGGGTGCTTTACCGATTTGGTGCGCCAGTACATACCCGCCGAATCGGTAGAAGAGCAGTGGGATGTGAAGGGCTTGCAAAAGGCCTTGGCAGAGGATTGGCAGATCAACCTGGATCTAGAAAAGCAGGTCAGCGAGGCCAGCGCGATCACCGATGAGGACTTGCTGGAGACCACCATTGCGGCAGCCCATGCGGCGTTCGAGAGCAAGGTGGCAGAGATCGGCGAAGCCAACTTCACCAAGTTCGAGCGCATGGTGTTGCTGCAAAGCCTAGACACCCATTGGCGCGACCACCTGAGCGCCTTGGATTACCTGCGCCAGGGTATTCACCTGCGCGGCTATGCGCAAAAGCAGCCAAAGCAGGAATACAAGCGCGAGGCTTTTGAGTTGTTCGGTCAGCTGCTGGATTCGGTCAAAAACGAGGTTACCAAGCTGCTGATGACCGTCAAGGTCCAGTCCAGCGCGCAGCTCGACGAAGCCGCACAGGCGATGGAAGCGCGCGCCGAGAGCATTGCCAACGTAACCTACACCGCCCCAACTGCAACCGGCGAGACCGAAACGGTGGCGGCGTCTGACGCGGCGGTGACGCCTTCGGGTGCCGCTGCCGAAGTTCCTCGGGTGGGCCGCAATGACCCTTGTCCCTGCGGGAGCGGAAAAAAGTATAAGCACTGCCACGGAAAACTTGCCTGAGAAGCCACCATGCCAGTAAACCTTTGCGCACCGACCGCAAGCGCCCTTTTACCAATTGCGGGTCTTCGAATCGGTGTCGCCGAGGCCGGTATCCGCAAGGTGGGTCGCAAAGACTTGACGGTGTTCTTGCTCGATGAAGGCTGTGCTGTTGCCGGCGTGTTTACTTCCAACCGTTTTTGCGCCGCACCTGTGCATCTGTGCCGCACCCACTTGGCTTCGGGCGCAGGTGTGCGTGCGCTGCTTATCAACACCGGCAATGCCAATGCAGGAACTGGCGACGACGGCATGTTGCGTTCGCGCAGCGTGTGTCAGGCGCTTGCCAGTCGCTTGGGTGTGCAGGCCACGCAAGTGCTCCCGTTTTCCACCGGCGTCATCATGGAGCCGCTGCCTAGCGATCGCATTGTTGCGGGCTTGGATGCGGCGATTGCTGACGCCGCTGGCAACCACTGGTTGCGTGCGGCCGAGGGCATCATGACCACCGACACGGTGGCCAAAGGGTACAGCGCGCAGGCACAGATTGGCGGGCGAACCGTGACAGTCACGGGTATCAGCAAGGGGGCCGGCATGATCCGCCCCAACATGGCCACCATGTTGGGCTTTATCGCCACCGACGCCTGCGTGCACCCTGAGCTGATGCAAGGCCTGGCTACCAGCTTGGCAGAGGGATCCTTCAACCGGATTACCGTGGATGGTGACACCTCAACCAACGATTCCCTGCTCGTTATCGCAAGCAACCGCGCGGGTAACGCACCCATCGAATCGCAACACAGCGCGGAGGGACAGCAACTATTCGCCCTGATGCTTAAGGTCGCCCAGAAGCTCGCACATGCGATCGTGCGTGACGGCGAGGGGGCGACGAAGTTCATCACCGTGGTGGTAGAAGGCGGCAGGTCCACCCAGGAGTGCCGCCAGGTGGCCTATGCAATTGCGCATTCACCCTTGGTGAAAACCGCGTTTTTCGCCAGTGATCCCAACCTCGGTCGCATATTGGCGGCCGTAGGCTATGCCGGCATCGTCGACTTGGACCCAGAGAGAATTGAGTTGCACCTAGATGACGTCCATGTTGTCACCCAGGGCGGTCGCAACCCAAGTTACCAAGAGGCAGACGGCCAGCGCGTCATGCAGCAATCAGAGATTACTGTGCGTGTGCATTTGGGCCGTGGTGCGGCAGTGGACACGGTGTGGACTTGCGATTTCAGCCACGACTACGTCACGATCAATGCGGACTACCGCTCCTGACTTTTGCGTGTTTGCCCAACGCCTCGCCATGACCGATACCGCATCACATTTTTTTGCCCGCGCTGAACTCTTCATGGCACGCGTAGAGGCCACCCTTGCGCGTGGCTTGGTGGAGCCCGATTGGGGTGCTTCGGTGGCCTTTCGCTACCGCAGGCGCGCCACTGGACAGGGGGTTTTGGCGCCGGTGCAGCATGTCGGTGCGATGGCGCTTGCCCACCTCCAAGAAATTGATGCGCAAAAGGAAAAAATCTGTCGCAACACCGACCAGTTTGTTCGTGGCTCCACCGCCAACAACGTGCTTCTTACGGGCGCGCGCGGCACTGGAAAGTCATCGTTGATTCGGGCTTGTTTGCATGCGTATGCACCGCGGGGTCTTCGCCTTATCGAGGTCGACAAGTCCGATTTGGTGGACTTACCTGACATCGTCGACGTGGTTGCATCCCGTCCCGAAAAATTTATCGTGTTCTGCGACGACCTGAGTTTTGATGCGGGTGAGTCGGGCTACAAGGCGCTCAAGTCGGTACTCGACGGCTCGGTGGCCGCCGCGACCCCCAACGTCTTGATTTACGCCACCAGCAACCGCCGGCATTTGTTGCCCGAGTACATGGCTGAGAACCTCAGCTACACCCACACCCAAGACGGAGAGGTGCACCCGGGCGAGGCGGTGGAGGAAAAAGTGTCGCTCTCCGAGCGCTTCGGCTTGTGGGTGAGCTTCTACCCGTTCTCGCAGGACGAGTACCTCCACATCGCGTCGCAGTGGTTGGCGGTGTTGGGGGTTGCACCTGAGGAGATTGCGCAAGCGAGAAGCGAGGCTCTGCTCTGGGCTTTGGAGCGTGGATCCCGCAGCGGGCGCGTGGCTTGGCAGTTTGCCTGCGATTTCGCCGGACGCAAGGCGCCGCGCTGATGCGCCAACCCCAAGCCTGCGCGCCTTGGATCGCAGATGCCGACGTACCACGGCACGGTGTTGCCGACCGCCCGGTTACGGAGGTGGCAGTCGGGGTGCTAGTACGTCCCGACGGAGCGTTTTTGTTGACAACGCGGCCTGCAGGCAAGGCCTATGCCGGTTACTGGGAGTTCCCGGGCGGCAAGTTGGAGGCAGGTGAATCGGTGGCGCAGGCGCTATCGCGGGAGTTGTTGGAAGAGTTGGGGATCACCATCGGTGCAGTGTTGCCTTGGAAGACCGAAATGGTTGACTACCCGCATGCCTTGGTGCGCTTGCATTTTTGCAAAGTGTTTGCATGGTCTGGCTCCTTGCAAATGCGGGAGGCGCAGTCTTTCGTGTGGAGTCAGTTGCCGGTTCAGGTGCAGCCGGTGCTGCCCGGCACGTTGCCGGTGCTGGATTGGCTGGCGCTGGAGCGTGGTTTACTGCCGTAAGCCGGGGTCAACCGGAGGCGCCTCGTCGGGCTCGGTACGCACAGCCACGCGGAATGCCTCGTCCGCCCAAGCACCGAGATCAAGGTTCTTGCAGCGCTCGCAGCAAAAAGGCCGAAACCGATTGGAAGGCGCATACACACTGTCGGCCCCACAGGCGGGGCAAGGCACTACGCGCACTTTCGGGGATTCACGCACACCACATCCGTCCAGCGCTTAGGAGCACAACGCCATCTCGAATGCACCGTCTTCCGTGCAGGCGTGCAATTTGTCGTCGGCGTCCTGGCGCATCATGCGAATAGAAACCAGCAGCCGGTTGGCACTGATCTCGGGGATCAAGCGCAAGCCCGGATCGATGGCCAAGCGCAACAACTGAAAGGTTCGACCCTGGGGCAGGTTTTGCTGAAACTGGCCGCCGACCGCAACCACCTTTTGGGGCGCGCCCGCGTCGCGCAGCATTTTCAAGAGCAGTTGGATCGACTCTGCCAAGGGCACCAAGGTGGCAATCCAGCGTTGCAGATCGGCTTGGCGCACCGACTCGCTGCGCTGTTGCCAGGCGAAGTAGGCTGGAAGATCAAACGCACAAGTGCCGCCTGGAATGCCCACGCGGCTTCGAATGCCCATAAGCCACTCGTTCTCGGTCAGCGCCTGTCCCGCTTTGCCAGGCATGCGATTGAGTGCTTCAAAGCAGTGCTCGACTTGGGCAATTACACGGTCAAGCACTGACTCTGCAATGGCGGGGTTGCCGCGGTAGCCGTTGAGGGTTTGTTTTTGCTTCTCTAGGTCGCGCAGTACATCGGATTTGAGGTCGGCGCGGGCGCCGACAACCATCACTTCAAAGATCGTCGTGAGGGCAAAATGGTGGTCCAAGGCGTGACCACGCGATACCAAGGTACCCAGCCTGAGGAAAAGCTGTTCCAGCCGCAGGTAGGTGCGAATTCGCTCGTTAAAGGGGTATTCGTAAAGGATCACGCGGCGCTTTCCAGACGCCGAATCATAGCCCGAACTGGGCGCCGATCTGGCGTACTTCACGCGCCAATTCCTGCAGGGTCAGCCCATCGTTGTGAAGCACCAAGTCGGCTGCTTTGAGGCGCTGCTCGCGGCTGGCCTGGGCGCGCAAAATACGTTCGATTTCGGCTTGAGCCAGCCCGCTGCGTTGCACGACGCGTGCGATTTGGGTTGTCTCCAAGCAGTCGACGACCAGCACGCGGTCCACGCGGGTTCGCCAATGGGCCGACTCCACCAGCAGTGGAATGTCCAAGACCGCGCAGGCGGATCGGGCTTGCTGCGCGTACGCAATTTGGCGTGACACTTCTTGCGCAACCAAAGGGTGAATGATGCGCTCAAGCAGGTGTTTGGCTTCGGGGTCGCGGAATACGAGTGATCGCACAGCCGCACGGTCTAGGCCGCCATCTTGTGCAATGAACTGTGCACCGAGCTGCTGCGTGATCGCAGGGATTGCCAGGCCGCGAGCTGCTGTGAGCTGACGCGAAATGGCATCCGCGTCAATCACCGCCGCTCCAAGTTCTCCCAGCATGGTTGCCACCGTGCTTTTGCCGCTGCCGATGCCGCCGGTCAGTCCGAGGCGGGTGGTTTGCGATGCCAACTCAAATGCCTGCAAAGCTGCGCACCGTGTCGGGGCCCAGCACCAGAACTGCATACCCAGCCAGCGCCAAAAACGGGCCAAACGGGATGTACCCGCCTTCGCGCAAATTGGATGTGAATTTCATTGCCAATCCCACCACCGCACCGATGACGGAAGCGATCAAAATCATCGGTATGAGCACTTGCCAGCCAAACCAAGCCCCCAGCGCTGCGAACAGTTTGAAGTCACCGTAACCCATGCCTTCTTTGCCAGTGATGAGCTTGAACGCCCAGTAGATGGACCACAGCGATGCATAACCCACCACTGCGCCCCAGAGCGCGGAGTGCAGGCCTGTGGGTGTCCATTGCAAGGCGGCGGCCACCAAGCCCAGCCACAACAAGGGCAGCGTAATGTCATCAGGCAACAGCGTGGTGTCCCAATCAATCAGTGCCAGCGCTAGCAGCATTGCTGAAAAAACGCACCACATGACGCCGGTTACGCTGGCCCCAAAGGTCCATCCGCAATAAAAAAACAGGGCGGCGGTCGTGGCCTCTACCAAGGGGTATCGCACAGAGATGGGTGAAGCGCACACCGAGCACTTGCCACCCAGAAACAGGTAGCTGGCGATGGGAATGTTCTCGTGCCATGCGATCGGGTGACCGCAATGGTTGCAGCGAGAGCGTGGAACGATCAAGTTCAGCGCGGGCTGTTCCGGGGGTGTGGTGCCAGACGCCTGCGCACACTCGGCAGCCCATTGGCGCTCGAGCATTTTGGGCAATCGGTACACCACAACATTGATAAAGCTGCCGACCAACAAGCCCGCCAGCGCAAAAACACCCGCATCAAGTCCGGCAACTCCAGTGAGCATCACACCACCTGCCCAAGTTTGAAAATTGGCAGGTACATGGACACCACGATGCCACCGATGATGCCGCCCAAGACCACGATGATGATGGGCTCCATCAAACTGGATATGCCTGCGACCATGTCGTCCACCTCGGCCTCATAAAAGTCAGCACACTTGGACAGCATGTGGTCGATGGAGCCAGACTCTTCGCCGATTGCACACATTTGCAGCACCATGGACGGAAACAGGTTGACGTTGGACATGGCGGCGGTCAGCGCAGTGCCGGTGGAGACCTCTTGCTGAATCCTTTGGGTGGCCTCGGAATACACGATGTTGCCCGCTGCTCCTCCCACCGAGTCCAACGCCTCTACCAAGGGCACGCCCGCGGCAAACATAGTTGACAGGGTGCGTGTCCACCGGGCGATACAGGACTTTTCGACCAAGGTACCGAACACCGGCAGTTTGCGCATCACGCGGTCCATGAAAGCCTGCACGCGGGTGTCTCGCTTCCATGCCTCCAAAAAGAAGTAAACGCTACCACCCAGCACACCGAAGATCAGGTACCAATACGCAGTGAAAAACTCGCTCATGGCGATCACCATCAAGGTGGGGCCGGGTAGCTCGCCGCCAAAGGAGCTAAAGACTTCCTTGAAGGACGGCACCACGAAGATCATGATCACCGACACCACCACGAACGCCACGATCAGCACGGTGATGGGGTACATCAATGCCGACTTGATCTTGGACTTGATGGCTTCGGTTTTTTCCATGTAAACCGCCAACCGGTCGAGCAGCTGGTCCAAGATGCCGGCGGACTCGCCCGCCTCGATCAAGTTGCAGTACAACTTGTCAAAGTAAATCGGGTACTTGCGAAAAGCGTTGCTGAGGGATGTGCCGGTTTCCACATCACCGCGAATGTCATTGAGCAGCCGGGTCACACTCGGGTTGGGATTGCCGCGGCCTACGATGTCAAAGGCCTGTAGCAAAGGCACCCCCGCTTTCATCATGGTGGCAAGCTGGCGGGTAAAAATTGCAAGGTCTTTGGGCTTGACGGAGCGGCCTGATCGCATCCGGCGCTTTTTGAGCTTGCCCAAGGTGACGCCTTGGCGCCGCAGTGCGGACTTGACCTGGTTCTCGCCAGCGGCACGAATCTCTCCCCGTACCTGCTTTCCGTTCCTGTCTTTACCTTCCCATTCGTACACAGCGTCTTTGTTGTCGCTGGCCTTGGGTTTAGTCGTCGCCATAGAGTCCCTTGGGAAGTGGCTTACTCGTTGGTAACAGCCAAAACTTCTTCAAGAGAAGTCAGACCCATTTTGACTTTGTTTAGGCCGGACTGGCGCAGCGAACGCACACCCTCACGCTCGGCCTGCTTGCCAATATCAAGCGCGCTACCGTCTTGCAAGATGATGCGTTGGATGGCCTCGGTGATGGGCATGACTTGGTAAATGCCAACACGGCCCTTAAACCCGAGGTTGCAGCTCGCACAGCCAACCGGCTTGTAGGGTTTCCAGCTGCCGTCAAGGTCCTGGGGCGTGAAGCCTGCATCCAGCAATGCGCCCCTGGGTATCTCTATGGGCGCCCGGCAATTCAAGCACAGCCGACGTGCCAAGCGCTGGGCCGTGATCAAGATGACACTGGATGCGATGTTGAAGGGTTGTATGCCCATATTGCGCATGCGCGTCAGCGTTGACGGCGCGTCGTTCGTGTGCAAGGTCGACAGAACCAGGTGACCGGTTTGCGCCGCTTTGATGGAAATATCAGCGGTTTCCACGTCGCGGATTTCGCCCACCATGATGATGTCTGGATCTTGTCGCAAGAACGAGCGCAGTGCGGCTGCAAAAGTCAGCCCGGCCTTCTCATTGACGTTCACCTGGTTCACACCGG
>JBIIZY010000072.1:0-13349 GCA_044346035.1 Rhodoferax sp.
CCATCCCTGGTGTGAAGAGCTGCGTAGCAGCGGCCTTGGGTTCCCGCAGAATCGCAGTGGCGATGCCGGTTCTGTCTATACCCATGCTGATGGCCTGACGCACATTTACGTCGTTGAGCAACGGGTGTGATGCATTGACTTTGAGGTAAATCGTTCGCGGAATTGGCAGGCTATGAAACTGAAGCTGGGGGTTGCGTTTGAGGCGGTCCATGGCAACCGCATCATGGGTAAAAACCAAGTCAGACTGTCCACTTTCGGCCAACATGCTGCGCGTTTCGCCGCGACTGCTGGAGAGGTATTCAACACGCTCTATTGCTGGCTTCTTGCCACGCCATCCATCAAACGCAGCGGTCTCAATTTTCTGAGGTGCATTGATTTGGACAACCTTGTAGGGCCCCGAACCCACGATCGCTTGCACGCTGCCGTCGCTGGCAAAGGCTGCAGGCGCCAGGACCTGTGTGCTGTTATGGGCCAAATACGCCGCAAGCGCGGTGAAGGGCTGCTTGAGTTCGATTTGAACTTCTCCGCTGCGTGCGCCAATGCGCTGGATCGGTGCGTTTCGCAATATGCCCGGTTGCGTCATGGCCCGCTCCAAGCTGCGCACAACCGCTTCGGCCGTGACGGGCGTTTTGTCATGAAACTGCGCGTCTTGGCGCAGCTTGAAACGCCATGTACGCTGGTCTGGCGAGACGCTCCACTGGCTGGCCAGCCCCGGGCTTAGCTGGCCATTGGTATCGACCTCCACCAAGGTCTCTGTGATTTCCAGCCGGGTGAAGATGTAGCCTGTCTTAGAGGGATCGAGGCTGCCCACTTCCCAGGGCGAAGTTACCTTGAGAAGTCTGGTCTTCGGTAGTGGCTCGCTGTAGCCGCTAGCAATTGACGCTGCGGCTAGCAGGCCCAGTGCAGCGGTACGCAACAGGGTTGAGGTGGTATCAAGTTTCATGGTGGCGTTCATCAGTAAGTTTTGAAGGCGTGGGTTGTGGAGGCCGCGGTGCTAGTTCAACTGCATTCCCAGCACCAGTTGGGTGATGTTGTGGCGCATCATCTGTAGGTAGGTCGCTCCGGGCTGGCCCGGTAGCGACAACGCATCGGCATACAGGGTTGGGCCTAGCGTGGCGCCCGTGTCTTTGCTTAGCTGGGTGATCAGCTTGGGGTTGGACATGTTTTCCACAAACACAGCGCGAATTTTTTCGCGCTGTATTTGTTTAATGAGCTGTGCAACCTGTTTGGCGCTTGGCTCTGCCTCGGTGTTGAGGCCTTGCGGTGCCAGCAAGGTGATACCGTAGTGCGCCGCGAGGTAGCCAAATGCATCGTGCGAGGTGATGGCTTTGCGTTTCGCTGCCGGTAGGGCGGCGAACTGCGCTTTGGCCCAGGTGTCCAGCGCCTGCAGCTTTTGAATGTAGGCGGCGGCGTTGGCGTCAAACTCGGCCGCACCCGCCGGGTCGGCCTGGCTTAGCGCGGTCGCAATGTTGCGGACGTACTGGATGACATGGTTGGGGTTTTGCCACGCGTGCGGGTCTGCGTTTGCAGGCCCGTGGCTGTGGCCGTGGCTGTGGCGGTCCGCTGGCATTTTGCGGGCCTGAATGCCCGCGCTGGCAACCACGGTGCGTCCCTTGTAGCCGGCAGACTTGGCCAGTTTGGTGGCCCAGGGCTCAAAGTCCATGCCGTTGATGACCAGCAACTTGCCCGCCAGCACGGTTTTTGCGTCGCTGGGTTTGGGCTCAAACGAGTGGGCGTCTGCGTTAGCGCCGACCAGCGTGGTCACGGCCACACGGTCGCCGCCGACCACCTGCACCAGGTCGCCCAAAATGCTAAAGCTGGCAGTCACTTGGAGTTTCTCTTGGGCATGCGCCTGGGTTGCGAGCAGCGACAACACAGCGACGCTGGCTAACAAAAGTCGGCGCGACAGTGTGGCGCGGGGGGTGGGGCGGTGGCGGTTCATGGAAGCTCCTGGGTCGGTGAAAAAAGGAATGCAATGGGACGTGGGTGCGCCGCGGCTATGACGTGGTCTGAGGCAGACAACAGCCCGTTCGCAAGGTGATTCGCAGGTCGCATGTGCACAGGCCTTTGGATCAGCCCACCCGGTGTCTGCGGGCGGCATGGCTGGCCAGCCAGCCGCCGGGCGCCAGCAGCAAAGACACGGCGTACAGGGCGCCTGCGCACGCAATGATGGTGGGGCCGCTGGGCGTGTCCCAGTGGTAGGACAGCAGCAGCCCCGCATAGCCCGCAGCGGCGGCCTGCGCGCTGGCGTTGGCCAACTGGGCTGGCAAAGTGGTGTGCCACAGCCGCGCGCTAACGGCAGGCAGCATCATCAGGCCCACGGCCATCAGCGTGCCCAAGGTTTGGAAGCCCGCCACCAGGTTGATGACCACCAGCATCAAAAACCCCTGCTGCCAAACCCACGCGCCCCAGCCTCGGCGGCGGTTGGCGTTGAGAAACACCGGGTCAAAGGATTCCAGCACCAGCCCGCGGTACATCAAGGCCAGGGCCAACACGCTCACGCTGGCAACGCCTGCCACCAACAGCAGCCCGGCTTGGTCCACGCCCAAGGCGCTGCCAAACAAGATGTGCAGCAAATCGAGTTGGGTGCCGTGGCGCGCAATCAGCATCACGCCCAAAGCCAAGGCCAGCAAGTAGACCGCTGCCAGGCTGGCGTCCTCTTTGAGGGCAGTCCATCGGGTCACCGCACCGGCCAGGGCCGCCACCAGCATGCCTGCCAGAACGCCACCCAGCGCCATCGCAGTGAGTGACAGGCCGCTGACCACAAAGCCGATGGCCACGCCCGGTAGCACAGCGTGGCTGAGCGCATCGCCCAGCAGGCTCATGCGCCGCAGCGTCAAAAAAACTCCCAAGGGCGCTGCGCTGAGTGCGAGTGCCAAAGTAGCCACCAGCGCGCGCCGCATGAAGGCAAATTCGGCGAAGGGCGCGAGCAGTGCCAGCCAAACCGTGTCGATGGGTCCGTGCATGGTGCGGGTCTTAGCGCGTGGGCGCTGCCGGTGTTGTGGGGTGCATTTCGGTGGGTGTCCATGCTGCAGGGTCGGAGGTGTGGTCGGCAAGGCACCAAGGCGCCTCACGGTCGGCGTGCGCATCCCAGGCGCTGGCCAGGGCGCGAGCGCGTTGCAGGTTGGCCTTGGTCATCACCTCGGCTGTGGCACCCCAGGCCACGGGCTCGCGTGCCAGCAGCAAGGTGTCTGGAAAGTGCGCTTGCACCTGCGCGTCGTCGTGCAACACGGCCACCACGGCGCGGCCTTGCTGGTGCCACTGGCGCACCAAGTGCAGCAGGCCTGCCGTGGTGTTGGCGTCAATCGCGCTGAACGGTTCGTCCAGCAAGATGAGCTGTGCGTCTTGCACCAGCAGGCGGGCAAAAAGCACGCGCTGCAGTTGTCCTGCAGACAGGGCGGCAATCGGTTGGCGTGCAAAGCCCTGCATACCCACCGTCTGCAAGGCCGCATCCACCGCCGCCAGCATGGCAGTGCTGGCGCCACCGAACGCGCCGTGGTGTGCCCACATGCCCAGCAGCACGCAGTCGCGCACCGACATGGGAAATTGCCGGTCGATATCGCTGTGCTGGGGCAGGTAGGCAATCTGTCGACGCGCTACCTGTACTTGCACTGCGCTTGGGCTGTGCACCGCACCCAAGGGCAGCAGGCGCGCAATGGTTTTTAGCAAGGTGCTTTTGCCCGACCCGTTGGGCCCCACCACCGCCGTCAGCGAACCCAGCGCAAACCGCCCGCTGAGGTGGTGTAGGGCCGGGCGCTGCTGGTAGCTCACGGTCAGGTTGTGCAAGCAAACTGCGGCCGGCTGCAAAGACAAACCTGCCTGCGTTGCGCAAGCATTCGCATTTGGTGTGTGGACCGTTGCCTGTGCTAGCGAGCCACTTGCATTTGGCTCAGGCGCAAACGTGCGCGCACTCACAGTGGCGCTCCTTCGATGCTGGCCCAAGCGACGGCCAGCCACAGCAGCAGCAGCAGCGGAAGCACCGCAGCGGCCCGCTGCCACGCTGACCACGCCAGCACACTGCGCCGCGTGCTTTGGGAAACGGCGCTAGCCGCGGCCGCAGGGCTGTTGGGTGGGGGCGTGTGGTGGGATGGCATGGGTAATAATGCAACCGAGTTGCGCTAGAGTCTAACGCAACTCGGTTGCGTTTATTGGCATACCGCAACACAATTGCATTTTTAAAGGCACGCCATGGCGACCCACTCTTTGCCCCCGGACCCGATTGACGCGCTGTTGTCCGCGCACGGGCTGCGCCGCACCTCGGCGGCGCGCCGCGTGCTGGGTTGGCTGTTGGCGCACCCGGACACCAGCTACACCCACGCGCAGTTGCAAGCGGCCTTGGTGGGTGCCGACACCGAGGCGGCAACGCCGCTGGACCGCGTCACGCTGTACCGCTTGATTGACCGATTGACCCAAGTCGGCCTCTTGCTGTGCCGGGTGGACAACCAGCGCGTGCGCCGCTACCAGGCCATGCCGCCGAGCGTACAGGCCACACCGCACTTTGAGTGCCAGAGTTGCCACCGCGACAGCCCGCTGGCCGGCGCCTTGCGCGTCAATGCGGACGACCTGGAAAAGGCCGCCCGAACTGCCATAGAGGCCCTGCGGGCCCTGGGTTACCAAGACATGCACATGGACGTTGCGGTGCGCGGTGTGTGCGCCGACTGCGCTGGTGCCGCCCCCGCATGATCCAGTCCCGCAACCTGGCGTTTTGCTATCCCGGTGGGGCACAGATCGTGTTCCCAGACCTGGACCTCGCGCAGGGTGGCGTGCTGTTGTTGCGCGGCCCCTCGGGCAGCGGCAAGTCGACCTGGCTGGCGCTGGCGGCGGCGCTGGTGGCTCCCATGCGCGGCACCTTGACGGTGGCCGACCAGCCACTGGGCGCACTGCGCGGTGCAGCCGCCGACGCTTGGCGCGCGCGCGCCATCGGTTTTTTGCCGCAAAAGCTGCACTTGAGTGCGGCCCTGTCGGTGCAAGACAACTTGCAGATGGCGCAATGGGCCAGCGGCCAGCCGGAGCGCCCAGGGCGTGTGCGCGCGGCACTGGAGGCTTTGGGGGTGGCCCATCTGGCGCAGCGCAAGCCGGCGCAACTCTCGGGCGGCCAGGCCCAGCGGGTGGCGCTGGCACGCGCGGTGCTGGCGCAGCCACGCGTACTGTTGGCCGACGAACCGACTGCCAGTTTGGACGACGCTGCCGCCGCCAGTGCCGTAGACCTGTTGCTGCACACTGCGGCCCAGCAGCAGGCCACGCTGGTGATCGCCACCCACGATGCACGTGTGGCGGCGCTGGTCGCGCAGCAACGCGGTGGTTTGGCTTCGGTCCACACCTTGCAACTCGACGCGGGGCAAGCGCGCACTGCGCATGCACATACCGCACATGTGGCCACTGCGCCGGCGCAGTTTGGGCATGCGCAGCCCATGCCGCCGCGGACTGAAACCGGTCCCCACGCATGAAGACCCTGTTGTTCGCTTGGCGCTACCTCTGGTCGCGCCCTTTGACGGCAGCGCTCAATGTGCTGCTGCTGGGCTTGGGGCTGGCTTCGGTTACTTTTTTGCTGCTGGTGGGCGCCCAGATCAGCCGCGCGTTTGAGCGCGATCTGGCTGGAATTGACGTGGTGGTGGGCGCCAAAGGCAGCCCCATGCAGCTGATTTTGTCGGGCGTGCTGCACATCGATGTGCCACCCGGCAATGTGCCCGTTGCCGCCGTCGAAGCCTTGCGCACCCACCCCATGGTGGCCAGCATCGTTCCCATCAGCCTGGGCGACAACTTGCAGGGCTTTCGCATCGTGGGCACCTCGCACGATTACCTGGCGCTCTACGACGCACGCTTTGCAGCCGGCGCGCCTTGGACTGCGCCCATGCAGGCGGTGCTCGGTGCGACCGTGGCCCGCAGCTTGGGCTTGGAAATCGGCAGCACCTTTGTCGGCGCCCATGGTCTGGGCCAGGGTGGTCATGTGCATGGTGACAGCCGCTACACCGTGGTGGGCATTCTTGCGCCTGCTGGTGGCGTGCTGGACCGTCTGGTGCTGACCGACACCGAATCGGTCTGGAAAGTGCATGAAGATGCCACTGCGCTGGACGATGACGACCGCGCGGTCATGCAGGCGGAGCGCGAAGTGACCATGGCGCTCATCCGCTACACCACGCCCATGGCTGCAATGAGTTTCCCGCGTTTTGTCAACACCACCACCGAGCTGCAAGCCGCCGCCCCGGCGCTGGAGATTACCCGCCTGCTCTCCATGCTGGGTCTGGGCACCGATGTGTTGCGCGCCTTTGCCGGGGTGTTGCTTCTCACGGCAGGTTTGAGCGTGTTCATTGCGTTGTGGGGTGCCGTGCGTGAGCGCCGCGCGGATCTGGCCTTGTTGCGCATGCTGGGTGCGCCACCGGCCAAGGTGGCGTCACTGCTGTTGTGCGAATCGCTGTGGCTGGGCCTGCTGGCCACTGGCTTGGGGCTGGTGCTGGGACAGGCCTGCGCTGTTGCGCTGGGCTGGATGTTGGCCCTCGACCAGACCCTGCTGGTGGGCGGCACGGTCTGGCCGCCTGCACTGTGGTTGGTGCCTGGGCTGGCCTTTGCGGTGGCTGTGGTGTCGGCGTTGTTGCCCGCCTGGGGAGCGTACCGGGTGGGTGTTTTGGAGTTGCTTCAATGAAAGGGGTTTGTATGAAAAAGTTGGTGTTGGTGGCGCTGTTGTCTGCGTTTGCCATGTCTGCTGCGGTGGCGCAAAGCGGCCACAGCGAAAAAGAAACCAAAGAGGACATTGCGCGCCACCGCGCCATGGCCGCAGCGCACGAAGCCGCCGCCAAGTGCTTGGAGTCGGGCAAGAAGTTAGAGGTCTGCACCAAAGAATTGCAGGCCGCCTGCAAGGGACTTGCCATCGGAAAGTACTGCGGGATGAAACACGTCCACTAAACTGCGCCGCGTTACAAGGAGCGCACCATGAGAAGCAAGGCACTGCTGTGGACACTGACGCTGGCCTGGACCCTGGGGTCTGTGGCCGCCACCGCGCAGTCCAGCACACCACCGCTGAGCCCGCCGCTGCTCAGTCCGCCCATCGCTGGCGGCATTCCGGCGGGCACCGGTGCAGGAATACACAGCCCCAACAGCCCCTTCGCCCCGCTGCAAGAGCGCAGCGATGTGTTGGCCTGGTCGGTGCTCACGGCGGTCAAAACCCGGGTTGAGCGCAACCGCATCCTGCCGGTGTTTCCGGCCGATGTGCGCGCATTGGGCAAAACCACGCAGCGGGTGCAGGGCTTCATGATGCCGCTGCAGCCGGGTGAGCGGCAGCGGCACTTTTTGCTCAGCTCGGTGCCCTTGACCTGCTCGTTTTGCGTGCCCGGCGGACCCGAAAGCATGGTCGAAGTGCGCACCAAAACGCCGGTGCGCTATGTGATGGAGCCGGTGGTGGTGGAGGGGCAGTTCACGGTGCTCGACGACGACCCCTACGGTCTGTACTACCGGATGACCGACGCGGTGGCAGTTAAGTAACGGCACCGCTCCCTGGGCGCGCTGTACCGTTTACGGCGCCAGTTGCCAGGGGCCTTGCGTCAGGTCCACCACGGTACCGGTTGCGGCAGAGTGCTCAGCGGCCAAGCCGATAACCACGGCCGCAATGCCGTCGTGCAAGCTCACCTCGACCGCGCCGCGTCCACACACCACATCGAGAAACTTTTGGTGCTGGTAGAAGGTCGATCCGTTGTGGTCGCCCGCCGCCAGCAGCGCAGGGTCCACCGGCACCTCCAGCACCGACGGTGGCGCCCCATTGCGCGGGCTCACCGTGAGTTGCGCTACCGGCGGTTCGCCGCGCTGCTCTCCGGGCCAAAAGCGGCTGGGGCCGGGCACCTTGCATTCGAGCTTGCCTACCGGGCCGACCAGGCTGATTTCTTCCTGGTAGCGCGAGCCCTCAGCAAACATGCACAGGTCCAACAGCGCCCGGCGCTGGCCAGGAAAATCCAGCACCACAAAAGCGTTGTCCAGGATGTCGGGCTGCTCCCCGTGGTAGCGCTCTTCGAGGTGGTTGTGGTTTTGCCCGCCGGATGCGAACAGGCGCACCGGGTTGTCGCCCATGACCAGGCGCATCAGGTCAAAGAAGTGGCAGCATTTCTCCACCAGCGTGCCGCCGGTGTTGCGGTTGAAGCGGTTCCAGTCGCCCACTTTGTGCAAGAAGGGGTAGCGGTGCTCGCGGATGGACAGCATGACCGCAGAGCCCGTGGCTTGGGCGCTGTGGGCCTCTTGCACAAAGCGGGTGATGGCCGGCATGTAGCGGTACTCCATCGCTGTCCACACCGGTGCCTGTGCGGAGCGCGCCAAGGCATGCAGCCGGGCCACTTCCGACAAGTGGGTAGCCACCGGTTTTTCCACCAGCACCGGGATGCTGCGCGCTGCGACGATGGCCTCGAGCTGCGCGGTGTGGCAGTGGTTGGGGCTGGTGATGACCAGCGCGTCCAGTTCTGGCAGGGCCAGCAACGCCTCCATCGATGGAGCCAGTGTGGCGCCGGGTGCCAGCGCGTGGCTCTTGGCGCGCATGGCGTCGTCGGGTTCGTAGATGGCGGCCACTTCGATTTCGGGCAGCAGCGCGATGTTGCGCAGGTGCTCCTGCCCCATCATTCCGCATCCCAGCATGGCGTATTTTTTTTTGGTCATGGGCGTCTCTCGTTGTCGTCAGGGCCAGCGCGCGCCGTAGTGGGCGCGCTGGGGATTGAACCACGTCTCGGAGTACTCCTCGGTGTGGCCGTTGGCCGCAAAAGCATGCCGCGTAATGTGACCGCAGCACGCCCCAGCGGCCAAGCCCAGCGTGGGCGGTGCCCAGCTGGGCACCAGGCCCACGCCGACGCGGTCGTTCACCGAGGCGATCCAGAATCCCAGGCGTTGCTCGTAAAAGTGGTAGAGCGCTTCGCCCAAGTCTTGTGCGCGCAGCGTGGGTTGGTGGCGGCTGTCGAACCAAATTTCTTCCAGCGCCACCGGCACCCCATCGAGCAAGCGCAAGCGCCGCAAACGGTGGTAGCGCGCATCCCCATCGGCGTTGGGGTTGGCGCCCAGCACGGGCACGGCGCGTGGCCGCTTGCACAGTTTGAAGTCCAGAATCACAGCGCCGGGTAAGCCACCACCTTGGGCCAGTTCCAGGTGCAAAAACTCGTAAATGCTTTTACCTCCAGCGCGTGGTCGCACCGGCAGTTGTACATAGGTGCCCGAGCCCTGGCGCTTGACCAGCACGCCTTGGGCCACCAATGCGGCCACAGACTTGCGGATGGTGCCCACCGCCGCAGCCAGCGTGTGGGACAGCTCTTGCTCGGTGGGAAAGCGCTCACCGTTTTTCCAACGTCCTGCGGCAATTTCACGCGCCAGTTTTTCCTGGATGCGCACATACAGCGGCAGGGGGCGGGGCGCAATGGGCATGCGGTGAGATGGGGCAGGGTGCTTGGGGATTGACGAAATCATACACAATTCATACACTTTTTTGCCAACTCATAAAAGGTTCTGAAAATGCAAGTTGTACCGGTCAAGAGCCAGCACCTGGATGCTGCAGAAGTTGCATGGTTTGCACCGCTGTGCTCCGACGACTACCGCCACCTCGGTGTGCCCGAGGGTGATTTGCGCAGCAGCTGGGAGAACACCTATGCGGTGGCCAAGCTGGCCGACAAGCTGGGTTATCGCAACATTTTGTGCCCCTCGTCGTACCAAGTGGGGCAAGACACCTTGAGCTTTGTGGCGGCCATGGCGCCGCTTACGCACCGCATGAATTTCTTGGCCGCCATCCGCTGCGGCGAAATGCAGCCCATCATGCTGGCGCGCACCGTGGCCACGCTGGACCACATGCTCAAGGGCCGCTTGATCTTGAACGTCATTTCTTCCGACTTTCCGGGCGAGACCGCCAGCAACGAGCACCGCTACCAGCGCTCCAAAGAAGTCGTCGAAATCCTCAAGCAGGCCTGGACGCAAGACGAAATCAACTACGCAGGCCAGGTCTATCAGTTCAAGGGCCTGACCACCGACCCGGTGCGCCCCTACCAAACGGGTGGGCCGCTGCTGTACTTTGGTGGCTACTCGCCGCAGGCCGTGGACCTGTGCGCGCAGCACTGCGACGTGTACCTGATGTGGCCCGAGACCGAGGAAGAACTGGCCGGGCGCATGCGGGTGGTGCACGAGCGGGCGCAGCACTACGGGCGCGTCATCGACTACGGCTTGCGGGTACACATGGTGGTGCGCGACACCGAGCAAGAGGCGCGTGAGTACGCCGCAGAGCTGGTCAGCCAACTTGATGACGACGTGGGCCGCAAGATCCGCGAGCGCGCGCTCGACGCCAAAAACTACGGCGTGTCCTTGCAGGCCAAGAACCTCGACCTGTCGGACGCCGAGGGCTACATCGAGCCCCACCTCTGGACTGGCGTCGGGCGCGCCCGCTCGGGCTGTGGCGCAGCGCTGGTGGGCAGCGTGGACCAGGTCATGAGCAAGATCGAGCGCTACCAAAAAATGGGCATCCGCGCCTTCATTTTTTCGGGCTACCCGCATTTGCAGGAGTGCGAAATTTTTGGCAGCAAGGTGCTGCCGCAGTTGAAGACCTGCTCCCTCCCCGAGATGTATGGCCGCGTCCCGAAGGGCGTGCCGGACACGCCCTTGGGGCAGGGTGTTAGGCGCTAAGGAGGTTGGTAGTTGGGGCATCTCCTGGCGGCAGTCTGCGGCGGTCAGCGCATGCGCAAAAGGCCCTGCATGGGGGTGACTGGAGGCTGACTGGCATCGGGCTGGGCGGTTAAGCTACAGCGCTCAAGTTTTCCGAGCCAATCTCTTGCCTCTGCCATGAACCTCGTCAAATCCAAGCAACGTGTGGCCGACCATGGCGAGGTGTTTACACCCGCATGGATGGTCGATGCCATGCTGGACTTGGTGAAGGCTGAATCCGAACGGGTGGATGCCAGATTTCTGGAACCCACCTGCGGCAGCGGCAACTTCATCGTGCAAATACTGCGCCGCAAGCTGGCCGTGGTGGATCTGAAGTACGGCAAGTCCGAGTTTGAGCGCCTGCATTTCGCTCTGCTGGGACTGATGTGCATTTACGGCATTGAGCTACTGGCCGACAACATCGCCGAATGTCGCGCCAACATGCTGGCGCTGTTTGCCGGGCACCTCAAGCTAGGCGAGGCGAACGACCTCTACCGTGCCGCAGCGCATGTGCTGTCGGTTAACTTGGTGCATGGCGACGCGCTCACCATGTGCGCCACCAACGGGCAAGCCATTCAATTTGCGGAGTGGGCTTACTTAGGCAAAGGCAAGTTTCAAAGGCGGGACTTCCGCTTTGACGTGCTCACCGGTTCGTCCAAGTTCAGTGAGGCGGGCTCCCTCTTTGCCGATGTGGGCAAGCACGACATCTTTATCCCCACCGCCACCCACCCCCCCATGACCGTGGCGGAGCTAGCCGTGTTGGACGCCGTTTGGAACGCCCCAGCCGCATGACCGAACAAGTTTCATTCACCCTGCGTGGGCGCAACCCCGATGTGCTGACCTGCATCGCCAACCTGTCGAACGACGAGGTCTTTACCCCGCCCGAGCTCGCGGGCCGCATGCTCGACGCCTTGACTAATGCATGGGCTGCAGACCACGGCGGCGCCAATTTGTGGGCCAACAAGTCGGTGCGGTTTTTGGACCCTTTCACCAAGTCGGGCGTTTTTCTGCGAGAGATCACCAGCCGTTTAACCCAGGGGCTGGCCCAGGAAATCCCTGACCTGAAACAGCGCGTCAACCACATCCTCACCCACCAAGTGTTTGGCATCGGCATCACCCAACTCACCAGCTTGCTGGCGCGGCGCAGCGTGTATTGCTCCAAACACGCCAATGGAGCGCACTCCATCGCCCAAGGGTTTGACGACGCTTCGGGGAACATTTGGTTCGAGCGCACCGAGCACACGTGGGTAAAAACGGGCGCGTCTAGAAAGTGCAGCTACTGCGGTGCCAGCCAAGCCGCGCTAGACCGCGGAGACGCGCTGGAAACCCACGCTTATGCGTTTATTCACACCGACAACATCAAGGCCCGTGTGGCCGAGTTTTTTGGAGCAGACATGCAGTTTGATGTGGTCATTGGCAATCCGCCCTATCAGCTCAACGACGGTGGGCACGGCACCAGTGCCGCACCCATTTATCAGTTGTTTGTGGAGCAGGCCAAAGCCTTGGAGCCGCGCTACCTGTCGATGGTGATCCCTGCGCGTTGGTTCGCGGGGGGCAAAGGTCTGGATGAATTCCGCGAGGCCATGCTGGCCGACAACCGTTTGCGTTCTCTGGCTGACTATCTGAGCGCTGCGGATGTATTTCCTGGCGTGGGCCTCAAAGGGGGTGTTTGCTACTTTCTTTGGAACCGCGACCAGCCCGGTTTGTGCGAGGTCAGCACCCACTTTAAGGACTGGCCCGTGTCTTCGGCTACCCGCCCGCTTTTGGAAAGCGGTGCGGACATTTTCGTTCGCTTCAACGAGGGTTTGTCCATTCTCAAAAAGGTGATGAAAGCAGAGAACGAGGGCAGGACCGCACTTGTCTTGCCTCAAGAAAGGCGGTTTGTGACATTGGTCAGTTCTCGAAAGCCTTTTGCACTAGAAACAACATTCAAGGGTCGAAAGAACCGTAGGGCCGATGACTTGTTAGTTCATCAGAACGGTGGAACCGGATACGTTGCCCGACGCGAAGTCGAAGTTGGCGTAGACCTTATAGACAAATGGAAGATTTACATCGGCCGTGCCGCGCCCGGAACGGGCAACCGCGACAGCTACCCGCACAAAATTCTCAGCACGCCCTTCATTGGTGAGCCGGGCAGCATTTGCTCTGAAACCTATTTGTGCATCGGTCCCTTCGACACCCAAGCGCAAGCGCAAAGCGCTTTGTCTTACCTCACCTGCCGCCTAACGCGCCTGCTGGTTCTGCTGCACAAACCGTCGCAAGACACCACGCGCAAGGTCTACACCTTCGTGCCCACGCAAGCATGGACCAAGCTCTGGACGGACGAAGAGCTGTACGCCCGCTATGGAATCAGCGCGAGCGAAATTGAATTCATCGAAAAGGTGGTTCGCCCCATGGATCTAACCACTGATTTGCTGGGCGATGTTGCCGTTGAAGAAGCTGGCAATGAGTAAGCCCAAGGACGGGGCCTGTGCGTCAACGCGTTGCCAGAGCCGCTCTTGAGGCCTTTGGCCCACCAACCGCCACCGACCGACGTTGTCTGGGGGCAATTTGCAAGGGATCGCAATGACTGAATTTTTACCCAACATGTCCGCCGATCCGCCAGAAGCATTGTTTGGCCGCGTTGCCGTTATCTTGGACCAAGCGCGTGGCAATGTGGTGCGCGCCGTCAATACCCAGATGGTGTTGGCCTACTGGCTGATTGG
>JBIIZY010000226.1:0-3950 GCA_044346035.1 Rhodoferax sp.
GGGGCCGGAGCCCACCACCAAAACGTCGGTGTGGTGGATGACGTCGATTTCGCGGGCGGGTTCCAAGATTTTGGTGGGTGTTGCAGTCATGGTGGATCGTGGGTTGTAGGTCGCGGAGGGTGGGCGGGTTGCAGGCAGTGGAAACTAATTGAGCGCAGGCAAGCCGTGTTTGCTGCGGGCGCGGGCGCATGCGTCGCTGCCCTCCGCAAACTCGCGGCAGGGGGAGGGGCGCCATTCGTAAATCCCGCAGGCCACCTGCTGGCCCACTTGCCCAGTGAGTGCCGCGCAGCGGATGGGCACGTGGTCGGTGCCACGCATGCGTACCGTGCTGCCGTTGACCGGCTCCGCCAGCCCGGCGGGCACGCGCCCGCCCATGTCGTCGAGCTCATAGACCGCAAAGTCCACCCGAAAGCAGGCGCAGCAGGCGCCGCACGTGGTGCAGGCACTCATGGCGCGTATCAGCCCTGGCGGCCCAGCAGCAGGTATTCCATCAGCGCTTTTTGCACGTGCATGCGGTTCTCTGCTTCGTCCCAGACCACGCTTTGCGGTCCGTCAATCACCTCGGCTTCGACCTCTTCGCCGCGGTGGGCAGGCAGGCAGTGCATGAAGAGGGCGTCGGGCGCGGCCTGGGCCATCATCTTGCGGTCCACGCACCAGGCGGCAAAGGCCTTGCGGCGCACTTCATTTTCAGCCTCAAAACCCATGCTAGTCCACACGTCGGTGGTCACCAGATCGGCGCCTGCGCAGGCGTCCATCGGGTTGCCAAACGCCTTGTAGCTGCCACTGCCCATGCTGGACGGCGCAGCGGCTGCTTTCTCGTTGACCTCGTAGCCGCTGGGCGTGCTGACACGCAGATGAAAGCCCAGCAAGGCAGCCGCCTGCAGCCAGGTGTTGGCCATGTTGTTGCCGTCGCCCACCCAGGCCACGGTTTTTCCCTGAATGGGGCCACGGTGCTCGATGTAGGTGAAGATGTCGGCCAGGATCTGGCAGGGGTGGAACTCGTTGGTCAGCCCGTTGATCACCGGCACCCGCGAGTGCGCCGCAAAACGCTCCAGCTTGGTTTGCTCGTAGGTGCGGATCATCACGATGTCGGTCATGCGGCTGATGACCTTGGCGCTGTCTTCAATCGGCTCGGCGCGGCCCAGTTGGCTGTCGCCGGTGGTCAGGTGTACCACGCTGCCACCCAACTGGTACATGCCGGCCTCAAAGCTCACCCGGGTGCGGGTGGAAGCCTTCTCGAAAATCATGGCCAGGGTGCGATCCACCAGCGAGTGGTGGCGCTCGAAGTTCTTGAACTTCTTCTTGATCAGCGCGGCGCGCTCCAGCACGTACACATGCTCTTCGGTGCTGAAGTCGGCGAACTGCAGAAAGTGCCGCACTGGCGGAGCACCCTTGGGCAGGGTGCTGGGGATACCTTTGTGCAGCGGGCTCATGCAGACTCCTTGAGCAGCGCTGAAATGAGCGGACACAAAATGGCCGCAATCTCATCGGCCTCGGCGGTCGACAAAATAAGTGGCGGCACCAGACGCACCACGCTGTCGGCGGTGACGCTGATCAGCAAACCGGCGTCTGCGGCCCGCTGCACCAACGCGCCGCAGGGTTTTGCAAGGTCAATACCCAGCATCAGGCCCTGGCCGCGGATTTCTTTTACGCCGCCATTGGCAAGTTCGGCGGCCAAGCCTTTTTCAAGGGCTGCCTTGAGGTGTGCGCCCACCGTGGCGGCGTTGGCCATCAGGCCTTCTTCTTCCATGATGCGAATCGTCTCTACCCCGGCGCGCATGGCCAGCGGGTTGCCGCCAAACGTGGTTCCGTGGTTGCCAGGCTGGAAGATGTGCGCGGCCTTCGGGCCAGCCACCACCGCGCCGATGGGCACGCCCGAGCCCAGCCCCTTGGCCAGCGGCATCACGTCGGGCACGATGCCCGCCCACTGGTGGGCAAACCACTTGCCGGTGCGGCCCATGCCGCACTGCACTTCGTCAATCATGAGCAACCAGTCGCGTGCATCGCACAGTGTGCGCACGTCGCGCAGGTAGTCCATGTGCATCGGGTTGACGCCGCCTTCGCCCTGAATCGCCTCGAAAAACACCGCCACTACGTTGGGGTTGCCTTCGGTTGCCGCTTTGAGCGCTTCGATGTTGTTGACCGGCACGCGGATAAAGCCTTCCACCAGAGGGCCAAAACCAGCTTGCACTTTGGGGTTGCCCGTCGCACTCAAGGTCGCGATGGAGCGTCCATGGAAGGCCTTTTCGTACACCACGATCTCGGGACGCTCGATGCCCTTGTCGTGGCCGAACTTGCGCGCCAGCTTCAATGCCGCCTCGTTGGCCTCCAGGCCGGTGGAGCAGAAAAACACATTGGTCATGCCAGAGCGCTCCACCAGCATCTGCGCCAGCACCTCCTGGTTGGGTACGTGGTAGTAGTTGGAGCAGTGAATCAGCTTGGCGATTTGGTCTTGCAGGGCCGGCACCAGCTTGGGGTGGTTGTGTCCCAGCGTGTTGACCGCAATGCCGCCAAGCGCGTCGAGGTAGCCATGCCCGTTGGTATCCCAGACTCGGCAACCCTGGCCATGGCTCAAAGCGATGGGCAGGCGGCCGTAGGTGTTCATCACATGGGGTGAACTGGGAACGGCGGTGGGCGGCGCGGTGGTCATGCAAATACTCCGGATTGCCAGGGCAGGCGTGAGAACAAATCGGCCCAACGCAAGCGGGGCCGTTGAGCCGCGATTCTAGGCCCCGCACCCGAGAAAATATGTGCCGCCAAGGCGCTGCCGTGCTGCCTCTGCAGTAGCGCTGTAGCGCCAGAGCTGGCTGGCATCACGGTTAGAATTCTTGTGCGGCGCAGCACTTCACCGTGCTCTTCCCACCCCCGCCGCGATCCCTATACACCGATGGTCTCTCACTCTGCCAAAGAAATTTTTATCCTCGGGATGACGCGGCACGGCAAAGCGTTTCGTCCCAGCGATTGGGCAGAGCGTTTGGCCGGAGTGATGAGCCAGTTCCGTCCCGGCGGCCCGCAGCCCGGCAGCCACTTGGGGTACTCGCCTTGGTGTGTTCCCACTTCCATCGGAAATGTCAAATGCGTGATCGTCCACCGCGATCTACGCGACTACGACGTGATGGCCTGGGACTTCTGCATGAACTTCGCCAAAGACAACGACCTGCAGGTGAGTGAGACACGGCCAGTGCCGCCAGAGCGACCGCCCAGCGCTTGAGCGTCTTGGTTTGCAGAACTGACTTGTCACACAGCAGTTCGCCAACCAACTACAAGTACCTACAAGCGCCGACAAAAAAACGCCCATAAAAACGCCAACAAAAAAGCCGTCCTAAGACGGCTTTTTGCTTTGCTGGCAGCGCACCCTGTAAACGGCAGACCGGGTTGGTCTGTGCGGTGCTTAAAAGATTTAAGCGGCGAGGGCCAAGGCTTTCACCTTGGTGGCCAAACGGCTCTTGTCGCGGGCGGCTTTGTTCTTGTGAAAGATGCCTTTGTCGGCCACCGTGTCCACCACGGCTTGCATCTTGGCAAACAGCTCGGTGGCTTTGGCTTTGTCGCCAGCGACTACGGCTTTTTCTACGTTCTTGACCGCAGTGCGGTACTTGGAGCGCAGCGAGGTGTTGGCTGCGTTGATCTTGATGTCCTGGCGGACGCGTTTGCGGCCCGACGCCAGGCGCGGGTTCTTTTTCTTGGGTTTTCCAGATGCCATGAATGTGTTTCCTTGTGTTTGAGGATGTTGCCAGCAAAGCCCGCGATTGTAGCAGCGCGTGCCAACGGGCCTGTGGCTGCGCTGGCAAGTAACGCGCTGGCGGGATGTGGCGGGCTACACTGCGCGCGTGAGCCTCATCCGATCTGCCTCCACGGTTTCCTTGCTGACGCTGGTCTCCCGCATCACGGGCTTGGTCAGGGAGTTGTTGATGGCGTCAACCTTTGGCGCCAGCGCCATGACCGATGCGTTC
>JBIIZY010000073.1:0-13274 GCA_044346035.1 Rhodoferax sp.
TGGCCGGCGCGCCAGGGTTCGGGCAGGGGCAGCCAGACCAGGGGCGACTCGGGGTCGCAGCGCATGTCCATGCCGGGCAGGCCAGCGTCTAGCACGCTGCGGGCGCACTGCAGGCGCTCGGCCAGCGCGGCGCGCTGGGCGGCGATCAGTTGGTCGGCGGTGCCGCTGTCGATCCAGCGGCTGGCGATCTCAGGCATCAGCGGCGCCACCATCCAGCAGTCGGCCCGCATGCTGGCGGCCAACTTGCTCAACCACTGGGGCGCGGCCTCGATGTAGCCCATCCGCAGGCCCGGCCCCATCACCTTGGAAAAACTCGAGAGCAAAAACGAATGCTCGGGCAGCAAAGTGCACAGCGCGGGCAAGGGTGCGGCCTGCGCTGCGGCGTGTACGCAGTCTTCCACCACCAGCAGGTTGTGTTTGCGCGCCACCTCGGCAATGGCTTGGCGCCGCGCCAGCGGCATGGTGCTGTTGGTGGGGTTGTGCAGGCTGGGCGCGCAGTACAGCAGCTTCGCGTCGATGTGGCGCGCCGCATGGTCCAGCGCCTGGGGCAGCATGCCGTGGGCGTCGGTTTCAATGCCCACCAGTTGCAGCCGCATCAGGCGCGCAAGCGCCTGCAAGCCAGGGTAGCTCAGGCTCTCGGTCAGCACCGCGTCGCCGGGGCGTGCCAGGGTGCGCAGCACGCAGGCCAGGCCGTGCTGGGCGCCGTGGGTGACCATGACGCGGCGCCAGTCGCCCTCGGTGCCAAAGCGGCGCAACCAGCGCGCCCCGGCTTCGCGGTGGCGCTGCAAGCCGTTTTCGGGCTGGTAGCTCAGGGCTTCACGCAGCACCTCGGGCTGGGCGGCCAGCGTCTGCAAAGTCGTGGCCAGGGCTTGCGCGTCGTCGGTGGCGATGGCCACGTTATGGGCCAGGTCGATGGGCGCCTGGTCCGCTGCCTGGGTGTCTGGCGTGCGCGCAAGCTCGGGTGCGCGCACATAGGTGCCATCGCCCACGCGGGCCATGGCCATGCCGCGCTGCTCCAGCACGGCGTAGGCATGGCTGATGGTTCCAGCTGTCACACCGAGGTGCTGGGCCAGCTTGCGCTGCGGCGGCAAGCGCTCGCCGGTCGGCAGCTGGCCGCTTTGGATACGCTTGCCCAGTTCGTCGGCAATCGCCAGGTAGCGCGGTTTGCCACTGCCGCGCACGCTGGCCTTGGAAATTAGGGTTTCAACCGCCATGGCACAGCGCCCCAAAAAATATGCAATTACTCAAGATGGCTGTATTGATGGCATGCAATAGCGGGCATAGTATGCGCAATTGCACCATCGCAAGCCCGGTGTCCTTTTGCATGACCGAATTTGATTTCATCGTTGTAGGCGCCGGTTCTGCCGGCTGTGTGTTGGCCAACCGCCTGAGCGCCGATGGCAAAAACACCGTGCTGCTGCTAGAGGCCGGTGGCTCCGACCGCAGCCCGCTCATCCAGGTGCCGCTGGGCTACGGCCTGACCTTTGCCGACCCCAAGTACAACTGGGGCTACCACACCGAACCCGACACGGCCCTGAACGGTCGCAGTTCCTACTGGCCGCGCGGCAAAGTGCTGGGCGGCAGCAGCTCGCTCAATGCCATGGTGTACATCCGCGGCCAGCAAGGCGACTACGACGACTGGGCCGCAGCAGGCAACCCCGGCTGGGCTTGGGAAGATGTGCTGCCCTACTTCAAAAAGTCCGAAGACCATGTGTGGGGCGCATCCGACCACCACGGCGCGGGCGGCGAAATGCGGGTGAGCGACTTTGCCGACCAAGTACACCCGCTGTGCGAACGCTTTTTGCAAGCCGGTGCGGCGCTGGGGTTCCCGCGCACCCAAGACTTCAACGGCCAGACCAAAGAGGGCTTTGGTCTGTGGCAAATGACCATTCGCAACGGCGTGCGCGAGTCTGCGTCCAACGCCTTTTTGCGGCCCGCCCTGGGGCGCAGCAACCTGACCCTCAAGACCCACGCCCATGTCACCCGCGTGCTGTTGGACGGCAAAAAAGCGGTCGGTGTGGAGTGCCTGGTGCGTGGCGCGGCGCAAACCTTCAAGGCGCGCAAAGAGGTGATTCTTGCGGGCGGCGCCATCAACTCGCCGCAGCTGCTGCAGCTCAGCGGCATTGGCGACAGCGCTTTGCTGGCGCAGCATGGCGTGCCGCTGGTACACCACTTGCCGCGCGTAGGCCAGGGCCTGCAAGACCACCTGTGTGTGTCCTACTTCTTCAAGTCCAAAGTGCCCACCCTCAACGATACGCTGGGACCGTGGTGGGGCAAGCTCTGGGCGGGCGTGCGCTACGTGTTCACACGCAAAGGCCCCTTGGGCATGAGCGTCAACCAAGCCGGTGCCTTTGTGCGCAGCCGCCCCGGCCTGGCGCGCCCCAATCTGCACCTGTACTTCAACCCCATCAGCTACAGCGCCGCCACCGTGCGGATAGGCCGCTTCAAGCTGATGAACCCCGACCCGTTCTCGGCGTTCTTGATCTCCTTCAACACCTGCGTGCCCACCAGCCGCGGCAGCGTCACCATCGCATCCAACAACCCGCTGGACAAGCCCACCATCACCACCAACTTCTTGACTACCGAGCACGATCTGCAAGACATCATTGAGGGCTCTCGCATGGTGCGAAGCATTGCCAACACCGCTCCTTTGGTCGACGTGCTGGCAAGCGAGCACCTGCCCGGCGCGCACGCGCAAAGTGACGAGGCCATACTGCAAGACTTCCGCGCCCGCTGCGGCTCGGTCTACCACGCCTCCTGCACCTGCGCGATGGGACCCGACCCCGCCACCTCGGTGGTGGACGCGCGCCTGCGGGTGCACGGTATTGCCGGGCTGCGGGTGATCGACGCATCCATCTTTCCTTCGGTCACCTCGGGCAACACCAACGGGCCGGTGATCATGGTGGCGGAGAAGGGGGCGGAGATGGTGTTGGAGGACAACGCTTGAGGTTATTGCTGTTTTCCCCCCTTCCCCCCCGCCCCTTCACCCCCGCCGGGGTGAAGGGGAGCCTGAACAGCCGATTTGGTGGTGGCGCGCCGGTTACGGATTTCGGCTCGGGAGGTTGCGGTGCGCATTTGGGTGCGCGCATTGGGCGGCGCTGCGGTCGTAGTGATGGGCTGACGCACCTGCTAACCACGTCGCCCCCCACGCCATTGGAGCGTGCTGAGCAGCGCAGGATTGGGCGGATCAGGGCGGGCGCATGTTTGAGCGCAGCGAGATTGCGCCAGACCCCGACCAAGCCGAGCAGCGCAAGGTACCCCGCAGGGGCACGCTCCACGGCTCGCCTTTTCTTTGGCTACTTTCTTTTGGCGAAGCAAAAGAAAGTAGCTCGGCCCCCGGGCCGAAACCCGGTAAACCCGGTAAACCCGGTAAACCCAGGAAACCCAGGAAACCCCGGCCACCCAACCATCAACATCAAGATCAACACCCACAACACAAAGGACCCCAAATGAGCAAACTAAAAATCGGATTTATCGGCCTCGGTAGCCTGGGCGAAGGCCTGTGCAACAGCCTGGTGCAAGCGGGCTTTCCCGTCACCGTCAACGACCTCAACAAAGACCTTGCCAAACGCCTGCTCGCCGGTGGCGCCCAGTGGTCGGACGACGTTGCAGGCACCTGCCGCGACGCCGATGTGGTGATCACCGTGCTGCCCTCGCCTGCTGTGTCGCGCAAAGTCGTGGAGGGCGCAGGCGGTGTGTTCGAGAACCTCAAGGCCGGTGGCACCTGGATAGAGATGAGTACCACCGACATGGAAGACCTGCTTCGCCTCTCGGCCGTGGCGGCCAGCAAAGGCATCACCGTGCTGGAGTGCCCGGTCACCGGCGGCGTGCACCTCGCCAACTCGGGCGAAATCACGGTGCTGGTGGGTGGCGAGGAAAGCACGTTCGAGCGCGTACGCAGCATTCTGGCCACCATGGGTGGCGAGATCATTTACATGGGCAAGATGGGCAACGCGTCCGTCGTCAAGGTGGTGACCAACATGCTGGCCTTCATCCACCTGATTGCTGCGGGCGAGGCCATGATGCTGCCAGCCAAATACGGTGTCGACCCGGACGCCACCTACCGCGCCATCCGCGCCAGTTCTGGCAACAGTTTTGTGCACGAGACCGAGTCCAAGCTGGTGCTCTCGGGCAGCTACAACGTCAAGTTCACCATGGACCTGGCCTGCAAGGATCTGGGTCTGGTCAACAGCATCGCCGAGAAGATTGGCGTGCCGCTGGAGCTGGGTAGCATGGCGCAACAAATCTTCCGCCGCGCTCGCGGCCTGTATGGCAGCCAGGCGCAGTCGCCCGAGGTGGTGCGCATGATCGAGGCGGCTTGCGGCCTGGAGCTGCGCGCCGACGGCTACCCCACCGAACTGGTAGCCGAGTAAGCCATGGGCACACCGACCTCGCACGCCGAGTGGACCGCGCTGGCCAGCGCGCTCACCCTGCCCTCTGGCCTGTTCATCGAGGGCCAACTGGTGCCCGCCAAGGACGGGGCCACCTTTGACTCCGTGAACCCCGCCAACGGCGACGTGCTGGCGCAAGTGGCGCGCGGCCAAGCGGCCGATGTGGACGCCGCCGTGGCCTCGTGCCTCGCAGCTTGGAACGATGGCCGTTGGCGCAAGGTAAGCCCGCGCAGCCGCATGGAGGTTTTGTTCCAGTGGGCCAAGCTGATCGAGGCGCACCAAGACGCACTCTGTGCGATGGAAACGCTGGACATGGGCAAGCCCATTTCCGACATGCGCAACATCGACATGCCCGAGATTCTCAAGACCATCCGCTACTTTGCCGAGTGCATCGACAAGGTCGAAGGCGCAGTGACCCACACCGACCCGCACGCCTTGCACCTGATCACGCACGAGCCACTGGGCGTGGTCGGCGCGATCACGCCGTGGAACTACCCGATGCTAATGGCGGTCTGGAAGCTCGCACCCATCTTGGCGGCGGGCAACTGCGTGGTGCTTAAGCCCTCTGAGCAGGCACCGCTGACGTGTACCCGGCTGGCGCAACTCTTTGTTGAAGCCGGTGGGCCTGCAGGCGTGTTCAACGTGGTCAACGGCCTGGGTGCCGAGGCCGGCAAGGCGCTGGCCCTGCACCCCGATGTACAAAAAGTTACCTTCACCGGATCGACCACCGTGGGCAAGCTGCTGCTGGGCTATGCCGGTCAAAGCAATATGAAGCGGGTGGCACTGGAAACCGGGGGCAAAAGCCCACAGATTTTCATGCCCGACCTGTACGACCTGGACGCGGCCATCGACCGCGCCATTGGCGGCATTTTTGACAATGCCGGGCAGGTGTGCAACGCGGGCTCAAGGCTCTTGGTACACCGCTCCTTGCACAGCACATTCATCGAGCGCTTTATAGACCGCACCGACGCGCTGTACCGCATGGGCGACCCGATGGACCCTGCCACCACCATGGGCCCGCTGGTGAGTCAGCAGCAGCGCCAAAATGTGCTGAAAAAAATCCAGCTCGCCACCGAGCAAGGTGCGCGCAAGGTGCTGGGCTACAACGCGGATGCGCCGTCCGAGCGCGGCGCCTATGTGCCGCCCACCTTGTTTGTGGACGCCACCCAAACCATGTCCATCGTGCAGGAGGAAACCTTTGGGCCCGTGGCCTCGCTGCAAGCCTTTGACACCGAAGCACAAGCCATCGCCATGGCCAACGACTCGGTGTACGGTTTGGCGGCTTCGGTGTGGACTGCCGACCTCAAGACCGCGCACCGCATGGTGGGCGCGCTGGAAGCCGGTGTGGTGTGGGTGAACTGCTTTGGCGATGGCGACATGACGCAGCCTTTTGGCGGCTACAAGCAAAGCGGGAACTCGCGCGACAAATACAAAGACAGCCTGCTCTCCTACATGCAAACCAAGTCCGCCTGGTTCAGCATGGCCTGAAATTTTCTGGAACCCCATGACACATTGCAACTTTTACATCGACGGCCAGTGGGTTGAAGCCCTGGAGCCGGGCACACCCCACGCCATCGTCAACCCCGCCACCGAAGCCGTGGTGGGCACGGTGGTAATGGGCGGCGTGCGCGACGCCGACCGGGCGGTGCACGCTGCACGCGCCGCGTTCGACGCCTACAGCCAGACCACGTTGGAGTACCGCACGGCCATGCTGCAAAAGCTGCAGGGCATCTTCGAGCGCCGTTACACCGAAATGGCCCAGGCCATCAGCACCGAGATGGGCGCGCCCTGGGATTTGGCCTACGACTCGCAAGCTGAGTGCGGCCCCGGCCACATCAAGGCCACGCTGGAGGCAGCCAAAACCTTTGCGTTTGAAGCGCCCAGCGGCAAAGGCCTGCTGCGCAGCGAGCCGGTGGGCGTGTGCGTGCTGATTACGCCCTGGAACTGGCCCATGAACCAGGTGGTTGCCAAGCTCGCACCCGCGCTGCTGACCGGCTGCACGGTGGTGCTAAAGCCCAGCGAATTTGCGCCGCTGTCGGCCAAACTGGTCGCCGAGTACATGCACGAAGCGGGCTACCCCAGCGGCGTTTTCAACATGGTGTTTGGCGACGGCCCGCTGGTGGGCACCGCGCTGTGCGCACACCCCGAAGTGGACATGGTGTCGTTTACCGGCTCCACCGGTGCGGGCATCTCGGTGGCCAAGGCGGCGGCCGACACCGTCAAGCGGGTGGTGCAGGAGCTGGGCGGCAAATCGCCCAACATCATCTTTGCCGACTGCGACCTCGAAGAAGCCGTGTCGCGCGGCGTGCGCAAGTGCTTCAACAACACCGGCCAGTCCTGTAACGCGCCCACCCGCATGCTGGTGGAGCGCAGCGTGTACGCGCAGGCCGTCGAGATTGCCCAGCGTGTGGGCAACAGCGTCAAAGTGGCGCAGCCCACCGAGCGCGGCGATGTGATCGGGCCGCTGGCCATGCGCCGCCAGTTTGATACGGTCAACCGCTACATCCAGCTTGGCATGGACAGCGGCGCGCGCGCCATTGTGGGTGGCCCCGGACGGCCTGAGGGGTTCGAGAAGGGCTACTTCGTGCGCCCCACCATATTTGCCGATGTGAACAACGACATGGCGATTGCGCGGCAAGAAATTTTTGGCCCGGTGCTGTGCATGATCCCGTTTGACACCGAAGAAGACGCCATCCGCATCGCCAACGACACGCCCTACGGTCTGGCGGCCTACCTCAGCACCAGCGACAAGGCGCGCGCCCAGCGCGTTGCCAAGCGGCTGCGTGCTGGCAACGTGTCGGTGAACGCCTCGGGCAACGAATACTGCAACCCGTTTGGCGGCTTCAAGCAAAGTGGCAACGGCCGCGAGTGGGGCCGCTTCGGCCTGCACGATTTCATCGAATACAAGATCATCAATGGACTCTAGACAAGCCCCCGCGCTTGCCACTGCGTGTGCTGCGCTGCCCCCCGAGGGGGCGCATTTCGCCTTGGGGCGGCCCGGCGGCGAAACCATGGCCCCCACGCTTGCCACTGCGTGTGCTGCGCTGCCCCCCGAGGGGGCGCGTTTCGCCTTGGGGCGGCCCGGCGGCGAAACCATGGCCCCCACGCTTGCCACTGCGTGTGCTGCGCTGCCCCTACCGCTTGCCACTGCATTTAACTGAAGGACGTTTCACCATGAAAATCAAGGACGTAAAAACTTTCGTCGTCGGCAACCCGCCCCCGGGCTTTGGCGGGCGCTACTTTGTTTTCATCAAGCTCATCACCGACAACGGCATTGAGGGCTTGGGCGAGGTCTACAACTTGCCCTTCCATCCCGATGTCGTGGCGCAGATGGTCAAGGACGTGGTGGAGCGCTATGTGGTGGGCAAAGAGCCGTTTGACATCGAAAAAATCTGGCGCAGTGTCTACGGCGGCGGGTTTGTGCACCGGCCCGACACCACCATGATGGGCATCCTGAGTGCCATCGAGATGGCTTGCTGGGACATCGTGGGCAAAGACCTTAACAAGCCGGTCTACAAACTGCTGGGCGGCCAGGTGCACGAGGCACTGCGCAGCTACACCTACATCTACCCCAAGCCCGGTGACAAGACCGACGTATACGCCGACCCGGTGCTGGCCGCCGAGCGCGCGCAAGAGTACATCGCGATGGGCTTCACCGCTGTCAAGTTCGACCCGGCCGGCCCGTACACCGTGTACGACGGCCGCCAGTTGTCGCTGTCCGAACTCGACCGCTCCGAGCGCTTTTGCAAACTGTTGCGCGAAGCGGTGGGCAGCAAGGCCGACCTTCTGTTTGGCACCCACGGGCAGATGACGGCAGCAGGCGCCATCCGCCTGGCCAAGCGGCTCGAAAAATACGACCCGCTGTGGCTCGAAGAACCCATCCCACCGGACAACCAAAAAGAGATGGCCAAGGTGGCGCACGGCACCTCCATTCCCGTAGCTGCGGGCGAGCGGCTGACCACCAAGTGGGAGTTTTTGCGGGTGCTCGAAGAAGGCGCCGCTGCCATTTTGCAAATGAACCTGGGGCGTGTGGGCGGCATCTTGGAAGGCAAAAAAATTGCGTCCATGGCCGAGGCCTACCACGTGCAGATTGCGCCGCACCTGTACTGCGGCCCGGTCGTGGGCGCAGCCAATGTGCAACTGGCCACCTGCAGCCCGAACTTCCTGATTCAGGAGAGCATCTTGGACTGGAAGGGTTTCCATTCGGAAATTCTCACCAAGGGAATCGAATGGCAAGACGGCTACATCATCCCGCCCACCGCACCCGGTTTGGGCGTGGAGTTGAACGAGGCCGTGGCCCTGGCCCATCCCTATGTGGGCAACGCGCTGCACCTGGACATGACGCACACGCCGGCGCGGGTGTAAGGAAGCGAAGACACGGGGGACTGCGCTGGGCATGGCACTTACCTCCGTTCGTGTCCCCCGGTGTCAGCGGCTACCAAGCACAGACGCCCGAGATGCAGCACCCAAGCGAAACGCGCAAGTTGCAGCAAACACACGCAATGCACCGAGAATCACCGAACAAACTTCAACGCCACGGATTGCAAAAGGAGCCAACGATGAAAACGGTCAAAAAATTCCCCCGCAAAGTCCGCGAAATCGACAACACCTTCATCACCCTGCCCGACGGCACCCGGCTTGCAGCACGCATCTGGCTGCCAACCGACGCAGACAAACACCCCGTCCCCGCCATCCTCGAATACCTGCCCTACCGCAAACGCGACGGCACCCATGTACGCGACGCCCTGACCCACCCCTACCTTGCTGGCCACGGCTATGCCTGTGTGCGGGTCGACATGCGCGGCAACGGCGACTCCGACGGTTTGCTGTTTGATGAGTACACCCAGCGCGAACTCGACGATGCCTGCGACGTGATCGCCTGGTTGCGCCAGCAGAGTTGGTGCATCGGCAACGTCGGCATGATGGGCATCTCGTGGGGCGGCTTCAACAGCCTGCAAGTGGCCGCCATGCGCCCCGAGGGACTCAAAGCCATCATCACGCTGTGCTCCACCGACGACCGGTACACCGACGACATCCACTACAAGGGCGGCTGCCTGCTCAATGAGAACCTGGGCTGGTCGGCCACCATGTTTGCGTATTCTTCGCGCCCCGCCGACCCGGCCGTCGTGGGCGAAGGCTGGCGCGCCCAATGGTTGGAGCGTCTTGAAAACCAACCCCTGTTGGCCATCGAATGGCTCAAGCACCCGCACCGCGACGCCTACTGGAAACACGGTTCGGTCAACGAAGATTTTTCTGCCATCGACGCTGCGGTGCTGGCCGTGGGCGGCTGGAACGACGCCTACACCAACGCCGTGCCGCGGCTGGTGGGCCACTTGAAGTCACCGGCCAAAGGCATCATCGGCCCGTGGGCGCACAAGTACCCGCACTTTGCGGTGCCCGAGCCACGCATCGGTTTTCTACAAGAGGCGCTGCGTTGGTGGGACCACTGGCTCAAAGGTGCAGACACGCAGGTCGAAAAGGACCCGGCGTTTCGCACCTACATCATGGAACCGGGCCGCCCCGGTGGCTCGGTGGCGCACATTCCCGGACGCTGGGTAAGCGACAGCCAGTGGCCGTTTGACAAAGGCGAGGTGCAGCGCTGGCACCTTAACGCCGACGGTCTGGCCACCCAAAAAGGCCGCGCTGCCAAACTTCCCCACCAATCGCCACAGAGCGTCGGCGGCGACGGGGGTGAGTACTGCATCATCTGGCTCGGACCCGAATTTGCAGGCGACCAGCGCCATGACGACTCGGGCTCGCTCACCTTCGACAGCGCGCCTTTGACAAAGCCCATCGACCTGGTCGGCGCGCCCGAATTGACCCTGAAGTTCAGCGCCGACAAGCCGGTGGCCAACGTGGCAGTGCGCCTGAATGCGGTCTGGCCGGACGGTGCGGTATCACGCCTGAGCTATGCCGTATTCAACCTGTGCCACCGCGACGGCCATGAACACCCGCAAGCGCTGGAGCCGGGCAAGGTGTACACGGTCAAAATCAAACTTGACGACGTGGCCTGCGCAGTGCCCAAAGGCCACAAGCTGCGGGTGTCCCTCTCCACCAGCTACTGGCCGATGATCTGGCCCGCGCCCGAGCCCGTGACCCTGCAGGTGCACGCCGCTGCAACCTTCATCAACCTGCCGGTGCGTGCAACCCGGCGCGGCGAAGTGGCCCCTACCTTTGCAGCCCCCGAAGCCGCCGCACCCGTCAAGCTGATCACCCTGAGCAAGGGCTTCAACCAGCGTGAACTCACACGGGACCAGGCGACCGGCGAGACGCGTCTGACCATCGTCGACGACTTTGGCCGCAGCACGATTGCCGACCTCGACCTCACCACCTGGGCCTGCGGACGCGAGAGCTACAGCATCTTGCCCGGCGACCCGCTGTCGGCCAAGCAGTCGTGCCACTGGACCGAAGAACGCGAGCGCGGCAACTGGAAAGTGCGCACTGAAACGTACAGCGCCATGACCGCCAGCGCAACGCATTGGCACATCACCGGGCGGCTCGAAGCCTATGAGAACGATGTGCTGGTCTTCAGCCGCGACTGGGACACGCGCGTCAAACGCCGACTGAATTAAGGCCCAGCGCCCCAGGACGACGCCTACTGCGCGACGGGGACGCAGCGGCGTACGCCAAATGGCGCAGGTGGCGGAGGTGGCGCAGCGTGGTGCTTCGCCTCGCTGTGTTGGGCATGGATGCCTTAGCACAACTCAGCGCGAATTCTTAGCCATTCGCGACGTGTTGCGCTGGCTTTGCGACGCGCATTTTCGTTGCGCAATCTGCGCACTTTTTTGGGCTGCGCAGCACCCCAAAAAGAGGCCCCCAAAACTAAGGGAATATGCGGATGCTTTCTTGTCGAAGTCCGCAAACTATTGCTTTACTATGCGCCTTGAGAGCAAAGTTGCTTGCCCTCGGGCTACCAGGTTCACACCGCCTTGGCGGTCAGCGAATCCGGAACTGTTACATCAATCTGTTTGGACTGGAGATCTCTACACATGGCTAACGTCGAAACCACAACCGAATCGGGCATCGTCCTCGACCGTCGTCAACTGATTCTGGGTGCGTCCGCAATCGGTCTCTCGGCCACCTTCGGAGCCATGCCAGCCATGGCACAGGGCACACCCAAAAAAGGCGGCACCTTGCGCCTGGGTATGGAAGGCGGCTCGCCCTCCGACAGCCTCGATCCCCGCACCTACGCAGACTCCATTCCCATTGCCATGAGCCTGATGCTCTGGAACAACCTGGTTGAAGTGGCCGACAACGGCGACGCCACCGGCGAGTTGTTCGAAAGCTGGGATGTCAAGCCCGGCGCCACCGACTGGACCTTCAACATCCGCAAGGGCATCACCTTCACCTCGGGCAAGACCCTCGACGCCGATGACGTGATCTACTCGCTCAACATGCACCGCGGCGAAACCAAATCGCCCGCCAAGGCACTGCTAGCCGACATCAAAGAGATCAAGAAGCTCTCGCCCACCCAAGTCCAAATCACCATGACCAATGGCAACGTGGACCTGCCCTTCAACCTGAGCGACTACCACATCATCGTGGTGCCCAACGGCTACACCGATTTCGCCAAGCCTGATGGCACCGGCGCTTTCACCCTCGAAGAGTTCCAGCCCGGCGTGCGCGCCACCTTCAGGCGCAAGCCCGGCAACTACTGGAAGCCCAACCGCGGCAACTTCGACCGCGTTGAGCTGCGCTACATCGGCGACGCCGCTGCCCGCACCCAGGCTTTGGTCACCGGCCAAGTGGACGCCATCAACCGCGTCGACCCCAAAACCGCCCGCCTGCTGGAGCGCAACAACGCGCTGCGCCTGAGCCGCACCCCCGGCATGGGCAACCGCTTTGCGTTTGTGGCCCACACCGACAAAGATCCCTACAACAAGCCCGACCTGATGATGGCGCTCAAGCACGGTATCGACCGCAAGAAGATTGTGGACAACGTGTTCTCAGGCTACGCCTCCATCGGCAACGACCACACCGTGGGCACGAAGATGAAGTTCTTCGACCCCAAGCAAAAGCTCAACACGTACGACCCAGACAAGGCCAAGTTCCACTTCGCCAAGGCTGGCGTGACTTCGCCCATCGAGCTGCAAGTGTCCGAAGGCGCGTTTTCCGGTGCCACCGACTCGGGCGTGATCTTCCAAGAGTCGCTCTCCAGGGCCGGCATCAAGCTTGACCTCAAGCGCGTCTCTGGCGATGGCTACTGGGACAACGTCTGGCTTAAGGTTCCTTTCTGCGCGGTGTACTGGGGCAACCGTCCCACCATCGACAACCAGCTGACCAGCACCTTCAAGGCCAACACGGCCTGGAACGACACGCGTTTCAACAACGCCGAGTTCGAGCGCCTGCTGGTGGCTGCCCGCGTGGAACTGGACCAGGTCAAGCGCGCTGCCATGTATGCACGCTGCCAAGAGCTCATCAGCCAAAACTCCGGCATGGTGTGCTTCGCGGTGCAAGACTACCTGGACGCTTGCAGCACCAAGCTGCAAGGCCTGACCATCTCGGGCCGCTACGACCTGGGTGACCAGCGTATCGCTGAAAAGGGCTGGTTCGCCTAAGTTGCGCGCTGCCGTCTGAGAAGCGGGGCCGGGCTTGTACCCGCCCCGCTTTTTGGTTTTTGGCGCTGGCACGCAAAGAGTGGCGCGGTTCTTGCGCGCAATCAGCGGTGTCCGCCTAGAACAAACCCAAGAAGTGAATACGCCATGCTCAAGCTGATATGCAACCGTCTGCTGCTAGGGGTGCTGACCCTGTTTGCGGTGTCGATCCTGATCTTCGTGTGCACCGAAATCCTGCCTGGCGACGTCGCCTCGGCGGTGCTCGGCCAAGGCGCCACACCCGAAGCGCTGGTCATTTTTCGCAAGGAGCTGGGGCTCGACCTGCCAG
>JBIIZY010000074.1:0-13105 GCA_044346035.1 Rhodoferax sp.
GTGGGCGCAGGCACCGCCGCATCGACCAGCAGCGGCGGCGTTGGTGGCAGCGCAAGCGCCAACTCGAAACTAAAGGTACTGCCCTGGCCCACCGCGCTGTCCAGCACGATCTCGCCGCCCATCATCCGGATCAGCCGGGTGCAAATCACCAGCCCCAAACCGGTGCCGCCAAAGCGCCGGGTGGTGTTGGCCTCGGCCTGGGTAAAAGCCTCGAAGATGCGGGCCTGGTTCTCGGGAGCAATGCCAATGCCGGTGTCCCGCACCGATACGTGCAAGCGCACCTCCTGCCTGCGGCGCTCCAGCAAGGCCCAACGTACCACCACATGGCCCTGCCCAGTGAACTTCACCGCATTGCCAGCCAGGTTGATCAGTACCTGCTTGATGCGCAGCGAGTCGCCCAGCAGCGCATCCGGAATTGCTGGGTCCACCTCGAACACCAGATCTACCGGTTTGTCGCCCAGGTTGGAAGCAAGAATGACCGACAGCTCATCGTGCAGCGCGGCCATGGAAAACTCTTCATGCGCCAGCTGCATCTTGCCGGCCTCGACCTTGGAAAAATCCAAAATGTCGTTAAGCAAGCCCAAGAGCGAGCGCGCTGCGCCATCGGCCTTGGCCACGTAGTCCCCCTGGCGGGTGTCCAAGGCGGTGGTGCCCAGCAGCTGCAACATGCCCAAAACCGCGTTCATAGGGGTGCGGATTTCGTGGCTCATGTTGGCAAGGAACTGGCTCTTTGCCACATTGGACTGCTCGGCCAGCACCATCGCCTGTCGCAAAGAGGCCTCGACCTCCTTTTGCTTGGAGATGTCGTAGAGGATCGCCAAGTGGCCCAGCGTCTGGCCGGCGGCATCGCGCATGGGAGACACGATCAGGCTGCCCCGGAACCGCTCGCCGTTCTGGCGCACAAAGGTCCACTCTTGCTGGTCGCGGATGTTCACCACATGCTCGAACACCTCGTGCATGGTGGGATTGCGCCCATGTTGCACTTCCAAAGATTTGCGCAGCGCATTGAGCTCTTCCATGTCAAAGAACAAGCTGCTGGTGCGGTGGCCCACCACTTCGTGCGCAAAGTAGCCCAGCAGGTTTTCCGCACCCTTGTTGAACACCCGCACCACCCGGTCCAGACCGGCGCTGACGATGCCGACATTGACCGCCGAATCGAGCACGTTTTGCAGCATGGCCGAGGTTTCCGCCAGCGATTGCTCGGCCCGCTTGCGCTCCGAGATATCCATGTGGGTGCCCGACATGCGGATCGGCTTGCCCTCGGGTGTGCGCTCGGACACGCGTCCGCGGTCGAGCACCCACACCCAGTGGCCGTCTTTGTGGCGCATGCGCACCTCGCACTCGAAAAACTCGGAGCGGTTCTCGAAGTGCGCCTGCAAGCGCTCGTTGGAACGCAAAAAATCATCGGGGTGCGACAGCCCAATCCAGGTGTTGATGTCGATGGGTGCAAGCTCGGCCAGGGTGTAACCGGCGATCTCAGCCCAGCGGTCGTTAAATGTCACGGCACCGGTGTCGATGGTCCACTCCCAGGTACCGACGTTGGTGCCCTCCAAAATGCTCTGCAAGCGGTGCTGCTCCCGCGCCAGCGATTGGCCAACCGACTCGGCCCGGGCGGTGGCCTCCTTGATCGAGGTAACGTCCACCCGAAAGCCCACAATGTGGCCGTCGGCCATCTTGCGCTCCACCACCTTGAGCCACCTGCCATCGGCAAGACGCTGCTCCACCGTGGTGTTGCCCGCCCGGTGCATGGCCAGACGCTCGGCCAGCCACGCTTCTTCGCGCCCCACGGCCTCGGCGTACTGGCCCTTGAAAAGGCCGCCGCGCAGAATGCTCTCGAAGCTAGCGCCCTCGACCATGAACTCCGCCGACTGGGCGTAAAGCGCGCGGTACTTGTCGTTGCAAAACACCAGGCGGTCTTGCGGGTCGTACACCACAAACGCCTCATTGATGGCATCAATCGCGCCCCGCAGCAGCGAGGCGCTGCGCTGCACCTGCAACTGGGTGTTGCGGTCTTGCGTGACGTCCTGGAACGCGCCCACCAAACGCACCGGCCCGGTGTCGCTGAATTCCACGTCGCCGTAGGTGCGCACCCAACGCGGCTCGCCATCGGCATTGACCATTTCGGTGGTCAGGTCCCAGCTCATGCCACGCTCTTTGGCCCGCTCCATGGCAGCCACGATGGCCAAGCGTGCATGCTCGGGGTAAAAGGCCAACATCTCCTGCATGGTGGGACGGTGGCCAAAGGGCACGCCGTAAATGGCGCAGGTTTGGTCGCTCCAGGTGATGTCGCCGCTGTGCAGATCAATCTCCCACGCGCCCACGCCAGAGAGCTGCCCAGCGCGGCCCAAAGACGCCTCTACGTCGCGCAGACTCAGCTCGGTTCGCTTGGACTCGGTGACGTCCGTTTGAATGCCACCCAGCCATTCGACGCGGCCATCGGGCAGACGTGACATGACCTTGGCGCGGGTCAAAATCCACATCCAGCTACCGTCTTTGTGGCGCACCCGCACCTCGCAGGTGTACCCGTCGGTGGTGCCCGCGTTGCACAGCTTGGTGGCGTTTTCTACACGCTTGAGGTCATCCGGGTGCAACACGGCGCGCCAGAACACTGCGGCGTTGGGCACGATCTCGTGGCGCGCGTACCCCATCATCGAACCCCAGCGGTCGCTCCACTGCGACTCGCCGGTGACCATGTTGGTCTCCCAGGTGCCCACGCCGGTGCCCTCCAAAATCGTGTGGGCACGCTCAGTTTCACGGGCCAGGGCCTCGCGTGCCTCCACCTCGGTGGTGACATCACTCTCCATTGCCATGAAGCCGCCCAAGCTGCCATCGGCTCGCAGCACCGGCTGGATTTCGATGTCCAGCCAGTAGTGGTGCCCGTTCTTGTGGCGGTTCTGGATCATGTGGCGCGAGACCCGCAGGGCGCGCAAGTCTTCCCCAATCGCCCGTGCCACCGCTTTGTCGGTGCGCTCGGACTGCAAGAAGTGCCCAGGCACCCGCCCGATCACCTCGTCGAAGCCGTAGCCGGTGATGCGGGTAAAGCCCTCGTTGACCCAGGTAATGCGCTGCTGTGCATCGGTCATGATCACCGCGTTGGTGGTGCGCTTGGCCACCATCGCCAGCCGGTCCAGATCGGCTGTCATGCTGCGGGCCAAGCGCTCGGCCCGGTTGCGCCCGGCAATCAGCAGCCAGACCACCAGCGCCGCCAGACCGCTGAGCAGTCCGCCAGCAAGCGCGCGCAGCAGGTGCGAACGCCGGTCCAGCCCGGATTCGAAGGTCGGCGCGGAAGACACCCGCACATAGACCACCTGGTCAAACAGGCGCACCGGACGGACCTCGGTAAACAGCGCGTTACGCGGGCCACGCTGACCAGCAAAGTCACCTTGCTCACCGGTGGGAAAATCGCTGTCGTAGAGCAGGTCGCCAGTCTGAAAGTTCGGGCCGTCAAAAATCTGCTTTTTCACCAGCAAGTCATCGCGCGCTGGGCTGCTGGCCATCAGCTCGGCCCAGACCACGGGCGCAAATGTCAAACCGATGGGCTGGCGCTCGGAACCCGCCCGGTACACCGGCACAAACACCGAAAACCCCGGGCGGTGCAAAGGATCAATCGCCAGCGCGGTTTTGCGCGTCATGGAAGGCTCGCCCGATTGCAGAGCTGCCAGCATCGCGGCGCGGCGTCTGGGCTCTGAAGCGAAGTCCAGCCCCACTTCCTGCCGGTTGGCCGCAAGGGGCTCGATGTGCTGCACCCGAAAATGCGCCTCCAGCGGCTCGGGCAAGTTACCCAGCACCGGGCGCATCGTGGCGGCTTGTCCATCGATGCGCTCCTGGCGCGCCAGGTAGGCTTGCAGTGCCGACGGCGTCACCCGCTCTACAAAGCCAATGCCACGGATGCCGGGGTAGTTGCGGGGCAGATCGAGCGCATCCACCATGGCAGCAAACTCTCGGCGCGAAGCTGCTCCGTCGATGGCAAAAGCCCCGCGCATGGCGCCCAGCGGCTTGGCCAGCGCCACCACTTCTTGCGAGATGGCATTTTGCGCACGCTCCACCTGTTGCTGGAAGGAGCGCTGCGCGTCACGGTAGGCCTCTAGGCGCGCATCGTCAGCCAACACCAAGGTGAGCGCCGCGCCCAACACGGCGGTCGCCAAAGCCCAGCCAGTGGCTCTTTTGTGCACCAGCAGCGAGACCCGGCCCGTGCCCCGCCGCGCGCGCCTGCGGTACTGCACCACCCAGGCTGCGAGCAAAAACACGCCACCGATCCACAAGGGCCCCAGTGCCAGCGCGGCCATTTGGGCAAAGGAGCCCACGGCCTCCGGACTGCCTCCATGGGTGTTGGCAGCGGGCACCGCGCTGGCGCCCAACAAAAGGGCACCGGCAGTTGCGCGGGCTGCCTTGCTCATACCAGCTGGGGCGCCTGACGAAGCATGGTGGGGCTGCTGTGCGTCAACCCGGTGTTACTTGAGCGCTTTGTAGCGCATCCGCTTGGGCTTGGCGCCCTCTTCGCCCAGACGCTTCTTCTTGTCGGCCTCGTACTCTTGGTAGTTGCCATCAAAGAAGGTCCACTGGCTGTCGCCCTCACAAGCCAGGATGTGGGTGGCAATGCGGTCCAGAAACCAACGGTCGTGGCTGATGACCATCAAGGTGCCGGCAAACTCCAGCAGCGCGTCTTCCAGGGCGCGCAGGGTTTCCACATCCAGGTCGTTGGAGGGTTCGTCGAGCATCAGCACGTTGCCACCGGCGATCAGCGTCTTGGCCAGGTGCAAGCGCCCGCGCTCGCCGCCCGACAGGGTGCCAACGCGCTTTTGCTGGTCGCCGCCATTGAAATTGAAGCGGCCGCAGTAGGCGCGGCTGGCCATCTGGAATTTGCCCACGTTGATGATGTCCAGGCCACCCGACACGTCTTCCCACACGGTCTTGTCGTTGGCCAGGTCGTCGCGGTTCTGGTCCACAAAGGCCATCTTCACCGTAGAGCCGATCTTGACCTCGCCCGAGTCCGGCTTTTCGCGCCCGGCAATCATCTTGAAGAGGGTGGACTTACCCGCGCCGTTGGGCCCGATGATGCCCACGATGGCGCCTGCAGGCACCTTGAAGCTGAGGTTGTCGATCAGCACCCGGTCGCCAAAGGACTTGGTCACGTTCACGAACTCGATGACTTCATTACCCAGGCGGTCGGCCACGGGAATAAAGATTTCGTTGGTCTCGTTGCGCTTTTGGTATTCGTAATCGGACAACTCTTCAAACCGGGCCAAGCGCGCCTTGCTTTTGGCTTGGCGGGCCTTGGGGTTCTGACGCGACCACTCCAGCTCCTTCTTCAGGGCCTTGGCGCGCGACTCTTCGCCCTTTTGCTCGGCCTCCAAGCGGGCCTGCTTCTGGCTCAGCCAGTCGCTGTAGTTGCCCTTGTAGGGAATGCCGGAGCCGCGGTCGAGCTCCAAAATCCACTCGGCCGCGTTGTCCAAAAAGTAACGGTCGTGGGTGATCGCGACCACCGTGCCAGGGTAGCGCTGCAAAAACTGCTCCAGCCAGTCCACCGATTCGGCGTCCAAGTGGTTGGTGGGTTCGTCCAGCAAGAGCATGTCGGGCTTGGAGAGCAGCAGTCGGCACAGCGCCACGCGGCGCTTTTCGCCCCCCGAGAGCACGCCGATGTTGGCATCCCAGGGCGGCAGGCGCAGCGCATCGGCGGCGATCTCAAGCTGGTGCTCGGAGTCAGTGCCTGCGGTGGCGATGATGGCCTCCAGCTCGGCTTGCTCTGCGGCCAGGGCGTCAAAGTCGGCGTCTTCTGCGCCATAGGCTGCGTACACCTCCTCCAAGCGGGCCTTGGCGGTGAACACCTTGCCCATGGCGGCTTCGACGCTTTCGCGCACGGTCTGGTTCGGGTCGAGCTTGGGCTCTTGCGGAAGGTAGCCAATGTTGAGACCCGGCATCGGGATGGCTTCGCCCTCGATCTCTTTGTCCAGCCCAGCCATGATCTTGAGCAAGGTGGACTTGCCCGAGCCATTGGTGCCGAGCACGCCGATCTTGGCGCCAGGAAAAAACGAGAGGGAAATGTCTTTGAGAATCTGCCGCTTGGGCGGCACGATCTTGCCGACGCGGTTCATGGAAAAAACGTATTGGGCCATTGCGCAGTGTCTTGTTAGGTGAACCGAAAGGTTCGCATTATCGGCCCGCTTGCAGGCCTTTGGCGCGATGCGCAGGTGCCCGCGCCAGTGCAATGGCGCACGCCAGCGTGAAAAAAGCCACGCGCGCTCGTGCGACAATCTGCTCCATTGCGGCGCTTCAGTTGCCCGCAATGCCAGCAGTACGCTGGGGACCCGATCCCGCATCGCGTCCACCTTTTGAATCCATCTGCCTTTGACTGACTGGCTGCTTTGCGCAGCCGGAACGGCCGGTACCCAACGCCCCGGAACGGGCGACACCATCCATGAACTTTGAAGAACTCCAACTGGCCGCGGCCATTTTGAAAGCCGTGCGCGAGGAAGGTTACGAAACCCCCACCGCCATCCAAGCGCAAGCCATCCCCCTCGTCATGGCAGGCCACGACCTGCTGGGCGGTGCCCAGACTGGCACCGGCAAAACCGCGGCGTTCACCCTGCCGCTGCTACACCGCCTCTCCATGGCCCGCAGCGCACAAAACAAGTTTGGCGGCACCGGCATCCGCGCCCTGGTGCTCACCCCCACCCGCGAACTGGCAGCCCAGGTCGAAGAATCGATCCGCACCTACGGCAAGTACCTGCAACTGAGCTCCACCGTGATTTTTGGCGGCGTGGGCATGAACCCGCAGATCGCCAAGCTCAAAAAGGGCGTAGACATTTTGGTGGCCACCCCCGGGCGGCTGCTGGACCTGCAACAGCAAGGCATGCTGGACCTGGGTCAGGTGCAAATGCTGGTGCTTGACGAGGCCGACCGCATGCTCGACATGGGCTTCATCCACGATGTCAAAAAGGTGCTGGCGCTGGTACCCAAAGACAAGCAAAGCCTGCTCTTCTCCGCCACCTTCAGCGACGAAATCCGCGATCTGGCCAACGGCCTGCTCAAGAACCCGCAAAGCGTGCAGGTCACGCCACGCAACACCACGGTGCAGCGCATCACCCAGGTGATCCACCCGGTGGGGCGTGGCAAGAAGAAGGCGCTGCTGGCGCACATCATCAAACAACACGACTGGAGCCAGGTGCTGGTCTTTACCCGCACCAAATTCGGCGCCAACAACGTGGCCGAGTTTTTGGAGAAGAACGGCATCAGCGCCATGGCGCTGCACGGCAACAAGAGCCAGGCGGCCCGCACGCAGGCGCTGGCCGGCTTCAAAAGTGGCGACGTGCGCGCGCTGGTGGCCACCGACATCGCCGCGCGCGGTATCGACATCGACGACCTGCCGCACGTGGTGAACTACGAAATTCCCAACGTCAGCGAAGACTATGTGCACCGCATTGGCCGCACCGGCCGCGCTGGCGCCGACGGCGCCGCAGTCAACCTGGTGTGCTTGGATGAGGAAGGCTTCATGCAAGACATCGAGCGCTTTACCAAGCAGAAGATTGAGGTCCAAGTCATCGAGGGCTTTGGCCCCGAGCCCGGCGAAAAGGGCGAGCCCATCGCCATGGGTCGCCAAACCATTTGGGGCGGCGCCGGCAAGCCGCCCAGCCGCGAAGTCATGCAGGCAGCAGCCAAGGCTGCACGCACCGAAATGCTCCAACGCGTGCGCGACAACAAAGCAGGCCAAGGCAACAAGGGCGGCGGCGTCGGTGGCGGCCGGGGTGATGGCGGTGGTGGCGGTGCGGGCCGGGGTGGCGCCAATGCGCCCCGCGCGCGCAACGCCAGTGCAGGCCATGGTGGCGGTAACGGAGGCGCAGGCTATGGTGGCGGCTATGGTGGCGGAGCGAACGGGGGTGGTAACGGTGGCGGGATGGGCGGCGGGATGGGTGGCGGCAACGGAGGCGGTCAGGGCCGCGCACGCCCTACCGGACAGCCCGACCCGATGCGCACCAGCGTGGACATGATGGCTGAGCGCGGCGCGCGGCGCGGTAGCTTTGGCGGTGGCAACCGCAGCGGCGGCGGCGGTGGCGGATATGTCGGCGCCCGCTCGGGCGGTGGAGGTGGTCGCGGTGGCCGTCCTGATGGTGGCTTTGGACGCGGTGGCAATGGTCCGCGCGGGCCACGCGGACCGGGTGGATCGTCGAGCCGTTGAGCGACCTGTGCGCGGCCCAAGCACCGACAAAAAAAGGCGGCACCCGCCGCCTTTTTTTACGTCCGCCGCAGGGTCAATACACACCCATGTAATCGCGCTTGCCAATAGGCAGGCCGTTGTGGCGCAACAGCGCGTACGCGGTGGTGATGTGGAAGAAGAATTGCGGCAGTCCGTACTGCGCAAGATAGGCTTGACCCAAGAGTTTTTTCTCTTTGGGGGTGCCCGGGCGCAGCACGATTTCTTTGGACTCGGTGCCAGCGAACAATGACGGGTCCAGGCCATCGAGAAACGCGATGGTGGAGGCCAGCAAGGCGTCAAGGTCTGCAAAGGATTTTTCAGCCCCCGCACTGGCCGGCACCTCCACACCCGCCAGGCGCGCACCGATGCCGCGTGCGAAGTCGGCGGCGATTTGCACCTGCTTGACCAGCGCGAACATGTCCGGGAAAAGGCGCGCTTGCAAGAGCGCATCCGGGTCGATGGACTTGGCCGCAACGTGGGCGTCGGCCTGGGCCAGGATGGCGCGCAAGGCGCTCAGCATTTGTTTCAAAACGGGAATGCTGTGGTTGTACATCGGGATGGTCATGGAGGGGATGCCTGGGAGGGTTGAAAAACGCTGGTGCATGGTAGCGCCATCGCAAGACGGTCTGCGCGCTGCGGCCACCGGCCTGCCGCGCAAAGCACCACCAACCGCGCACGACTCAGAGCTTGCGACTGGCACCGGGTTCGCGGCTACACACTGCCCAGCCTCCCCTGTGCCGCACTGCACAGCCTGCACGCGTGGCGACCAAGGCGTCACACAGCGCGGGACTGCCAACCCCTTAGGTCCGGCTTAAACGCACTTCCAGCGACCAGCTGCCGTCGGCCGCTGCGGGCGCGTAGGCCAGCAGCTGCCGGGTGTTGGGGTTGGCGCTGTCCAAGGGGTTGGCCGGGCGCGCGATGTCTTGCACCTCCAGCACCACCGGGGTGCCCGAGAACTGCAGCAGCAGCTGCTTGCCGCGCAACTGCAAACGGGCCTGCCGCTCACCCAGGGTGACAGCCGCCTCGGTCACCATGGCCCAGCGCAGCACCAGTCCGGGCTGGGCACCACCAACGGCGTCGCGCAGGGTGACGCCCTGTGCACCGAAGCGCGCAGTGCGGGTGGCGCTGCGCAGCTGGCCGGGCAAAAAAACCGGTGTGAGGTCGATGTGGGCCTCTTGCATCTCTTGCACCTCTTGCCCGCCTTGCACCACCAAGCTGGCCATGCCGCGCACGTTGTGCAGCGTACCGCCCGCAGTGAGCGTGTTGTGTGCCGATGCACCCATGCGAAACACCTTCCAGCGCGGTGAGTCTTGGCGCATGTTCCACAGGTCCACGCCTTGCTGCTCTAGGCCGTTGTAGTCCTGCAGTCCCAGGTCTTTGGCCCAGCGCACGCCGTCCCAGTCGAGCACAAAGCTGCCGGCGTCCATGTGCGCGTGGTTGTGCGCTGCCCCGCCGCCTTTGATGGCGAAGTACAGCGCGTTGGGGTCGTCCCAGGCGCTGCGCCAAATGGCCACCGGCTGCGGCCCCTGACCTGAAAAATGCAGTGCAGCGGGGCTGCCGCCGCCCTCGGGCCACCACAACGCAGCCAGCGGCGCAAAGCGCTCGGTCAGGCCTTGGCGCTTGCGTGCCATCTCCAGTTTGGATACCACCAAGGCGCCCTGGCCCAGCCGCTGGGCGAAGTAAAACAAAGCGGCGCTGAACTCTTGGCCTTCGCCGCCGTCGGCAAAGTTGAAGGACTTGCCGGTAGGCCCCACGCTGTGGGCATAAAAGAGCGCGCTGCGCTGCAAGCCCGGCGCATCCCACAGGCCCCAGTCGGCGCCCAGCGCGGTGTGCAGACCGGCCATGAGCAGCACCTCGTAGCTGGTGCCGTAGTTCCAGTAGCTGGGGCCTTCGGGGTATATGCCGTCGGGCCGGTACGCCGCCAGCGCGGTAAAGGCTTGCGGGCGTGCCGCAGCCAGCAGGTCGCGGGCCAGGTCAGGCTCGTCCTCGGCCACCGCCAGCGCGCCCAGCACCATGCCCGCAATGCAGACCTGGCCCCAGTTGTTGGTCATTGCAAAGGTCTTGTGCCCGCGCCGCGCTTGTGCAATGCCCTTGTCGACGATGGCGCGGCGCAGCGTGTTGCGCTCGGTGGCCGGGAGTACGTCAAACAGCCAGTCGTAGCCGATGGCCATGCCCGTGGTCATCTCGGCAACGTCGAGATAGTGGCTGGGGTTCCAGTCGGCGAAGTCGGCCACCGCCAACATCTCTTGGCGGGCCCGATCGGCAAAGGCGCTCTCGCCGCTGAGCTGGAACGCAAAGGCCCATTGCAGGGTCCGGCGGATGAACTCCCGCGACACCCCCAGCAAGCGCCGCCCCGCCAGCTTGCGCTCCAGCACGGGCAGTTTGAGATCGTTGCGCGCGCGTGCCACGGCCTGCGCCACAAAGTCAGCCAAGGCGGGCTCGGTGGCCATGCGCTCATGCAATCGGGCCCACTGCGCCGGTACCACCAAAAGCCGGGGGTGCGCTGCCAGTGGCAGGTTCTGCGGCAGTGGGGGCGTCTGGGCGTGCGATGCGCAGCCCGCGGTGCCCAGCGCCAGCAGCGCCGCCACGGCCTCGCGTCTGCGCAACCCACCTTCCGGCGTACCTGGGCCGGGGCGGGTCGGGTCGCTCACGGCAACAGTGCTACCGCCGCTTGGGCGGCGATGCGGCCCTCGTCGGTGGGTACCACCCAGACTTCGACCGCACTGCCCGGCGCATGCAGACTGCACGCCACCGAGCCATCGGCCTGGGCGTTGCGCTGCGCATCAGGCGCGATGCCCAGGTAGGCCAACTGGGCGCACACATCGGCGCGCAGCACGGCGTCATGCTCGCCGATGCCACCGGTGAACACCAGCGCGTCGATACCGCCCAGGCACGCGGTCATCGCGCCAACTTCCCGCACCACGCGGTGGGTGAACATGGCAATGGCCAGGCCCGCACGCGCATCGCTGCTGGCGCGCAGGGTGCGCATGTCGGACGACAGGCCCGAAACGCCCAGAAGGCCGCTCTCGCGGTACAGCATGGCTTGCAAGCGCGCAGCGTCCCAGCCCTGTGCCAGCAGGTGCAAGAGCACGCCGGCATCGAGCGCACCACAGCGGGTGCCCATCATCAGCCCGTCCAGGGCAGAAAAGCCCATGCTGGTGGCCACGCTGCGGCCCGCAAGGCTGGCACACACGCTGGCGCCGCTGCCCAGATGGGCCATCACCACCCGGCCTTGGGCACGGTCGCTCAAGCCTGCCAGCGTTTGCACCAGGTACTGGTACGACAAGCCATGAAAACCATAGCGCCGCACGCCCTGTTCGGCCAGCGCCTCGGGGATGGCAAAGCGGTACTCCACCTCGGGCAGGCTGGCATGAAAAGCGGTATCAAAACAGGCCACTTGCGGTACACCGGGAAAGGCCTGGGTGAAGGCGCGGATGCCGTGCAGGTTGTTGGGCTGGTGCAGCGGCGCCAGCGGGCACAAGCGCTCCAACGCGGCCAGCACCACGTCATCGACCTGCACCGCCTGCCGGTAGACGCTGCCGCCGTGCACCACCCGGTGCGCCACGGCGCGCAACGCGTGCCCGTCGCACGCCGTTTGCAGCAGCAAGCGCAGCTGGCGCAGCGCAACCTCAAATGGCGGCTGGTTTGCGCAATCAAGTTGCAGACTGTGGGACTGGCCCTCGGCGGTCCAGCGCAAGGTCAGCGGCCCGGCACCGGCAAGGCCGTCAAAGCTGCCAGTCAGGGGCGTGGGCGCCTGCGGGTCGCGCTCAACCGGGTACAGCGCGAACTTGAGGGTGGACGAGCCCGCATTGACCGCCAGCACCGTCATGGGCGCGCCTTGCGGTTGTGGTGGGCGACGAGCTTGACCAACAGCGCCGAGCCAATGCGGGCCGCCGCCCCGTCGGCGCGGCTGGTCAGCGCAATCGGCAAGCGCGCCCCCAGCACCAAGCCGCACGCGCTGGCCCCGCCAAAATACTGCAGCTGCTTGGCCAGCATGTTGCCGGACTCCAGGTCGGGCGCGACCAATATGTCGGCGTCGCCCGCCACATCCGAGCGGATCTGCTTGATGCTGGCCGCGTGCGCCGAGATGGCGTTGTCAAAGGCCAGCGGCCCGTCCAACAGTGCGCCGGTGATTTGCCCGCGCTGGGCCATCTTGCACAGCGCGGCGGCGTCCAGCGTCGATGGAATGGCGGGGTTGACGGTTTCTACTGCCGAGAGCAGCGCCACCTTCGGGCAAGCCACGCCCATGATGTGGGCGAACTCCACCGCGTTTTGCACGATGTCGGCCTTGTCGGGAAGGCTGGGTCGGATATTGAGTGCCGCATCGGTCAGCAGCAGCGGCTTGTCGTAGGTGGGCACATCGAAGCGAAACACATGCGACATGCGCCGCGCAGTGCGCAAACTCGTCTGCGATACCACCGCGTGAATCAGCTCGTCGGTGTGCAAGCTGCCCTTCATCAGCGCCTCGACGCGCTTGTCGGCGGCCATCGATGCACCCATGGCTGCTGCCGCGTGGCTGTGCTCCACCGGCACGACCTCAATGCCCTGCAAGTCCAGGCCTTCGCGCTCGGCCAGCGCGCGCAGCCGCGCCTCGGGCGCAATCAGCACCGGCTCAATCAAACCCAAACGTGCGGCCTCCAAGGCGCCCGAAAGCGAGTCGGCATCGCAAGGGTGCACCACACCGCAGCGCACCGGCGCCAAGCCTGCGCCAAGCGCCAGCAAGGCGCTCAGGCGCGCGGCCGGGTCAAAGAGCTGAATCTGCGGCGGGCTGATGACCAGGCGCCTTACCCGCTGCGTGGGCGCCAGCACCCGCGCCATGCCGTGCAGCACCCGCTCGCTGCGCTGGTTGGTGACCTGGCAGTCCAGCTCCACGCTTTTCTTTTCGTCGTTTTTGGACACCACGGTGACGGTGAT
>JBIIZY010000227.1:0-3827 GCA_044346035.1 Rhodoferax sp.
CATCGATCAGAGCCCGAGCACCGAAGCGCTAAAGCCCAGCGCGCTTTGGCGCTTGCGCTCTTCCAACTCCTCTTGGACCGCCCGCCTGCGCCAGGGCTCAAAGCCTGCAGATCCAGCGCAACGCTCTGCATCGGTGCGACGCAGCACCCACACTGGACTCCACAGCGCACTGGGCATGTGCGCATCACTGATATCGCGGCACACCCGGCATTCGATCACATGGTCCCAGCGCTGGCGCCACGCCACAAACCGTGGGTGGAGTCGCGCCATGGCGTCGAAACGCCGGGCCAGCATGGTGAGCTTGCGTCCACGTCGGGCCCACGCATCGAGCGACTGCACCACCTGCTGCTCGCGCAAGGGCCAGTCCTCGAAATTGGGGTCTGACCAGACCATCTGGCTCCAACCGTCTTCACTCGCCCGGTGCAAGGCACTACGCACCCAGTGCGCAAACTCTTGTGGTCCCGCAAATGCGCCTTGCAACAGCGGCCCTAGGATGGGCGATTCACTCGGTGGCATGCAACCATCCTGCATCGCACCACTGTGCAATTGCTGACCTCGCGCCGGCGCTCAGCCGCGCTACGTCAGCGGCTTGCAGGCAGCGCTCCAAGGCCAGCTTGCGCACCAGCGGCGCATCGCGTCCCGCGCAGTAAAAACTCTCGCCGTTGATAAAAACATGCGCTTCGTCGTACAGCATGCGCGTACGTCGGTCCAAGCGCAGCGCACCCGCTGCCAGCGCGCTACCACCCTCGAACCACACCTGCGCTTTGGGCTCTGTAAGGTACTCACCCAGCGCGCGCTGTACCACCGTCGGATCTGCCAGCGCCGCCCGCAATGCAGCCTGCGCAAATTCCGTCAACGTAGCGGGAATTTCGGCACTGGCGGCTGCAGCTGGCTGGCGCGCGTCTTGGTACAGCTTCGCGCGTGCCGGGTCGGCCAACTGCTCTGCGATTCGCTGCAACAACTCCCGGGCCAGCTCGTGCTGGGTTGGTGCGCGAAAACCTATCGAATAGGTCATGCACTCGCCCAATGCAAGCCCATCGTGCGCATACCGCGGTGGCAGGTACAACATGTCACCTGGTTCGAGCACAAACTCCTCTTCCGGTACGAAGTTCGAGAGGATCTTCAGCGGCACGCCGCTTGCCAAGCGCATGTCCCGCTGGCGGCCGATACGCCAGCGGCGGCGCCCATAGGCCTGCAACAAAAAAACATCGTAGCTGTCGAAATGCGGCCCCACCCCTCCGCCGTCGGTGGCGTAACTCACCATCAGGTCGTCAAGCCGGGCATCGGGCACGAACCGAAACTGCTGCAACAGCTGGTGCGCAGCGTCGTTGTGCATATCCACACCCTGGACCAACAGGGTCCAAAGCGGCTGTTTGAATGGCGGCAACTGCCGTCGGGCAAAGGGCCCATGGCGCAGCGTCCAAGCCTGTGCACGCTGGACCACCAAGCGCGACTCCACGCCCTCCTGGCCAGCGAGGTCGAGCAAAGCGCTGCGGTCCAAGAGCGGCGTAAACCCTGGAATAGCACCACGCACCAGCAGCGGCCTTTTTTGCCAATGGCGCCGCATGAAGACCGCGGGTGACAAGCCGCCTAGCAGCTGGAGGGGTGCTTGGATGTTCATGGGACAATTCTGCATGGAAATCACACCGCATTGCGTCGTTGCCCTGACCTGGACCTTGACCGACACCCTGGGCGAAACACTCGACGTGCTAGACGATCCGGTCGAATTTTTGGTAGGCGGCAACGACCTGCTGCCAAGCATCGAGGCTGCCTTGCAGGGCCACCGTGCAGGGGCGAAACTGCATTTGCAGATCGAGCCTGAGCAGGCCTTTGGCGACTTCAATGACAAGCTGCTTTATTTAGAGCCCCGCGCACTTTTCCCAACCGACTTGCAAGAAGGGCTCACGCTTGAGGGCTATGCACTGCCACCCGGCTGCAACCCGATGGCACCCAAAGACGCGCTCTATACCGTGACTGACATCTACCCAGAGCATGTGGTCCTGGATGGCAACCACCCCTTGGCCGGTATCGCAATTCGCATCAGCCTCACGGTGCAATCGGTACGCGAGGCCACAGAAGCCGAGATCGGCAGTGGCACCTTGGGCACTGGATTCTTTCGCATTGACCTGCACACGCACTGACGGACTTGGATGCAAACTGCCTGCGGGCGCTGCAGGAAATCAATACGGTCCGTTGGCACTACAGCGGCCATTGCTGCAAGCAAGTGGCATGGTTGGCAGGCAGGTGCTCCTGGCATGTCGTTTGTCATCGGCCAGTGTCAGTTGCGCCTTTTACGTAAGTTATGCTAACGCGTCTGCGCGCACTGACCCAGAACCACTGCAACCATCTCTTTTCGCAAGCTCGATCCATGTCCAAGCTCGATTCGTTTTTCGCCACTGTCAAACTCCCGACCATGCCCGAAGTGGCCCACGCGCTGATTCAGACCCTCAGCGACGAAGACGTGGCCATTGCCAAGGTACGTGACATCCTGGCCAAAGACCCCGCGCTAACTGCCAAGCTGCTGCGCATGGCCAATAGCGCGCAGTTTGGTCTGCGCCGCGGCGTTTCCAACTTGGACGACGCCATCAGCTTGGTGGGTATGGACAAGGTCAGAACCATGTCGCTGTGCGCGTGCATGAGCGAATCCTTTCCCGTGCTGCCAGGCTTGGACCGCAGGGAGTTTTGGCGTACCAGCATGCACTGCGCGGGCTACTCGCAGTGGCTGGCAAGCGGCTTGGGGATGGACGGGCAGACCGCGTGGCTCACCGGCATGATGGTGCGCCTGGGGGAATTGCTGATTGGACAGGCCAGCCCCGAATCACTCGCAGAGATTGAAGCCCTGCCCCACCTGCCGGGTGGCCGCTGGGAGCGCGAGAAGCGCTTGCTGGGCTTCTCCGAAAGCCAAGTCACCGCCGAGTTGGCGCGCCGCTGGAACTTCCCCGTGCCCATGGTGCAGGCCCTGGAAAGCGCTTCGGACCCGCTGGCTACCGAGGCGTTTTCCCGGCTTGGTGCCGTTGTGCATTTGGCCGAGTTGATGGCAGAGGTGCCGCACCCGACCGTCGATGTGGTGGACACACTGCCCTTTGATGTGGTCGCCGCGCTGCTCTTGGACCTCGATTGGATGCGGGCTCGTTTCCCCTCTACCGACGCTTTCGTCGACCTGACCGTCCACTGACAACACCGAGGAAACGTAGTCCCACAGAGGCGTGGGACTTCAAACGGCCAACTGCGCTTTAGCGCGACCCGGTGGAGCCGTAGCCACCCTCGCCCCGCTGGGAGGGCGGGAATTGCTCCACCACATTGAACTGTGCTTGCACCACCGGCACGATCACCAATTGGGCGATGCGCTCCAAGGGCTCCACCGTAAAGGCGCGGTCACTGCGGTTCCAAGCGCTGACCATCAGTTGCCCCTGGTAATCGCTGTCAATCAATCCCACCAGGTTGCCCAACACAATTCCGTGTTTGTGGCCCAAGCCCGAACGCGGCAAGATCAGCGCAGCGTAGGCAGGATCGTTCAGAAATATGGCCAAGCCGGTGGGCACCAGCTGCCAGGCGTTGGGCGCCAAGGTGAGCGGTGCATCCAGACAGGCACGAAGATCCAAGCCCGCACTTCCCGGCGTGGCGTACTGTGGCAGCATGCCGGTCAGGCGGGGGTCGATGATTTTTACGTCAATCAGCATATCGGGGCCTTAGGTGCTGTGTGGTGCTGCACGTAGTGCAATTTCTGCTACCAGCTGGCGTGCCAGCACGCGCTTGCTGTTGCGGGCGATCTCGGTGGCGCCGTATTCGTCCACCAACAGCAGGGCGTTGTCGTCCTGCCCGAAGGT
>JBIIZY010000228.1:0-3812 GCA_044346035.1 Rhodoferax sp.
CGGGCGAGTCATTGCGTGACCAGTTGGACCGGCTGACCGCATTGGCTGCCAAGCAGGCCGCAGCGGCCAAGCTGGAAGCCCGCCTGAATGCTGAAAAACAGTTCAACCGCAAGGTTGAGATCAATGCTGAACTACGCGACTTGCGAAAAATCATCACGGAGCTGACCCTGTAAGTCAACTACACCATTTGCGCGAAAATTCCCGCATAAATGGTGTAAATTAAATAAAATCAAATACTTATGGAATACAAAAAGCAAGATTTTCTAGAGTATTCAGCGGAATCGCAACGGGTACGTGCCAACCTAGAGCAAACGTATGCGGCGTGGGTCGATACCCGGCGTGCGCTAGAGGCCATGCCCGTCTCACTGTACTGGAGCAGCAAAGAAGGCGTTGACTACCTCTGCATCAAACAAACATCGCATGACAATGGTCGCAGCCTCGGGCGACGCACCCCCGAGCTAGAGGCGCAGTACCACAGCCACGTAGAAGCGAAGGCGGCTTTGAAAGAGCGCATCCTTGCCCTTGATGCGCAACTTACCGAGCGTGCTGGCTTGTACCGTCGCTTGCGCCTGCCCGCCATCCCTGACCGGCAAGCCGAAATTTTGCGCAAACTCGACATCGAGAATCTGCTGGGCACAGACCTGATGGTTGTCGGCACCAATGCCTTCATCGCCTACGAACTCGCTTGTGGTGCCAGGTTTCCTACTGGCAACGAAGAAACGGAAGACTTCGACATGGCCTGGTGCCGGGGCACCAAAGCCTCACTGTTAGGGCAAGCTGCCAACGCCCCGGGCAGAAAAACCCTGTTTGCCGTGCTCAAAAGCCTGGACTCCAGCTACCAAATCAACCCGCGCAAGCCTTACCAAGCCGTCAACCAAACCGGCTATGAAGTAGAACTGCTGGCTGCGCCCAGCACGCACCCGCTACCCAAGTTTGAACCCTTCGAGCCCATGTTGACCTTGATCGAGCAAGAGTGGCTTCTATTGGGGCTACCCTTGAGCGTAGTAGTAGCCACCGTGCGAGGCCGTGCCTGCCCCTTGTATGTGCCAGATCCCCGCTGGATGGCCCTGCACAAGCTCTGGCTGGCTAAGAAACCAGAAAGAAACCCAGCCAAAAAGCCCAAAGACCAGCGCCAAGGCGAAGTGCTGCTGGATGCCACCCGGTTTTTCTTGGCTGACAGTCACCCTTTGAACATCGACTTTGTGCTGTCCTTGCCTGAAGAACTCCAAACCCATTTCAATGCCTGGTGCGAAAGCCGGCACTTTGTGCCGCAAGATATTGCTTATGAATAAACTGAAAATGCACAGCCCGGACCTGACGCAGGCCAACATCGACAAGGTGGCGGAGCTATTCCCCAATTGCGTGGTGGAGTCGCGTGATGACAAAGGCATGGTCACCCGACGCATCGACTTTGACCAGTTGCGCTAGGAGTTGTCTACTTCCATCGTCGAAGGGCCGCAAGAGCGTTACCAACTTAATTGGCCTGGCAAACGGGAAGCGCTGCTGACCGCAAATGCGCCTATTGCCAAGACACTGCGTCCTTGCCGGGAAGAGAGCGTGGACTTTGACACCACGCAGAACTTATTCATTGAGGGCGACAACCTCGACGCGCTGAAACTGCTGCAAGAGACCTATCTGAACAAGGTAAAGGTTATCTATATCGATCCGCCGTACAACACAGGGAATGACTTCATTTACGAAGATGATTTTGCTGAAGATGCAGATTCTTACTTCATGCGATCCCATCAAAAAGATGAAGTTATCCGCTTTGCCAGACGAGTTGGCAGTGCATGCCGAGCAGGTTCTAATGCTGATAGACAGCGTGTTCAGCGACGCGCAACTCCCTGAAGTTGGTGACGACCGCAAGGCCAAAACCAATCCGCTGAACGCCAACTTTGAGAAAGCCGAGTTCAAGGCGCTGTGGAATCGCATCAACCGCAAGGCGGCGTATACGGTGGAATTCGAAACCCCGGAGCTGGTGGCCAAGTGCGTGAAGGCCCTGGAAGCTGAGTTGAAAGTCAGCCCGATGCAGTACACCGTGGTGGCCGGGGAGCAGGCCGACACCGCCACCTACGACGGCATCCGGCAGGGTGAATCGTTCAAAGTGACCGAATCCACGACGGATTTTGGCAAAACCCCGGGTCAGCACCGTGCGTCAGCCCATTCCGCCGTCAAGTACGACCTGATTGGCCGACTGGCCGGAGAGACCCAACTCACCCGCGCGACCGTGGCCAGTGTTTTGCAGGGCATCAACAAGGCTGTGTTCAGCCAATACCGCACGAACCCGGAAGACTTCATGCAGAAGGCCGCGCGCCTGATGAACGAGCAGAAGGCGACCGTGATCGTGGAGCACATTGCCTACGACCCTACGGGCGACACGCACACCATGGACATCTTCACCCAGGACAAGCCGAAGGAAGATTTCAGCAAGGCGGTGAAGGCCGACCACCACATTTACGACTACGTGTTTACCGACTCCAAGAACGAGCGCGACTTTGTGCGCGAACTGGACACCAGCACTGCCGTTGTGGTGTACGCCAAGTTGCCGCGTGGCTTTTTCATACCCACCCCGGTGGGCAATTACAACCCCGACTGGGCCATAGCGTTCCAGGAGGGCAAGGTCAAGCACGTCTACTTCGTCGCCGAAACCAAGGGCTCTATGTCCAGCATGGACCTGCGGAAAATCGAGGAAAGCAAGATCGAATGCGCACGCAAGTTCTTCTCCAAGATCACATCCGACCAGGTCAAGTACGACGTGGTGGATGGGTATGGGAAGTTGATTGAACTGGTGGCTTAGTGATAGACGGACCGCTCTCGAATGCGTTCCCCTTGGGGTGGTGACCCAGGTTATCGCCGGGATGGAGTTGAGTTAAAAAAGTTGCTGAGAACGCATTTTTTGCTGAATTTATACAAAGTTACTGTTGTTATCTATGAAATACATAAATCGTAGTAACTTAAATTGATATGGACCCACTTAGCAATCCATTTTCGCCCGGCGCGGGCATGGTGGCGAACTCGGACTCGCCACGTTATGTGAACGACTCCGTCGGCGCGGGCGCAAGGCGCGTACCGCCAATGCCACGCAAGCCTTGCGATTGCAGCGTGGCCACCACCGCCAGCGCGTCGACGGCTTGCAAATCGCAGCCTGCGGCCAGCGCCTGCGCTGCTGCCACGCCGCAGGCCTGCCCCATGGCCATGCATTGGGGCATGCCGCGCACCGACGCAAACGCAGCCGGGTCGGCACACACCAGACGGCCGGCGAACAGCAGGTTTTGGATGCGGCGTGGCACCAGGCTGCGCAGGGGGATGGTGTAGTAGCTGCCCCGCGCCACCGCGGCGTCGTGGGTCATGTCGGCGCTGGTGCGCATCACATCGTCAATCGGGTTGTCGCAGGCAACAATGCCGTCTGCAAAGTGCGTGGACTGCGCCAGATCTTCGGCGCTTAAGCGGTACATGGCTTCGAGTTTGCGCGTCTCACGCACCCCCACCGTGGGGCCCAGGCCCCACATCTGCGCGTGCGCAAAACCGGGCACGCTGTCCACCAAAAAGCGCGCCACCTGGCTGCAGCGCCTGCGGCCCTCCTGGGTGGCGGCGGCCACCGCGTCCGGGTTGGTGCCGTCCACGCCGCGCACGGTCACGGTGTTGCAAAACACGCTGCCGGGGTGGAAGCCGCGCATCAGGTAGAGCTTTTTCAAATCGGGGTGCAGGCGGCCCTCGGCCACGCCGCGCGCGGCGTGGCTGCGAAAGTACGGGTCGGCATCCGCAAACACGCGCTCGCAGTCGGCGCCCAGCATGTGGAAGGACAGCGTGAC
>JBIIZY010000075.1:0-12775 GCA_044346035.1 Rhodoferax sp.
ATTTGGCTGAGGTGTTTGTAGTTCAATTGGCAACTTTGACTTGCAGGTCTAGAAGCCTTGAATGCTAAACATCCTCAGCCTCCTTATTGCGGGTGGTCATCGTTGCACTTCGTGCTTGAATCCGCCTGTTGTTACATGAGGAAAACTGGCAGCCGCATATGCACAAGTAAGACCCTAAGGTGTAACATAAGGGATGCAGGAGGCTAAGCGCGGAATACGACACAAGTTCGTAGCGCATTGATTTATTGGCATGTCAAATATACTATCCCAAGTTTCCATTGGCACATTGGAAATATTCTGCAAAGCTGCTGAGCTTAGTTCATTTAGAAGGGCTTCGGTGGCTCTGGGACTCACCCCAGCAGCGATCAGTAACTCAATAAGTCGATTAGAAAGTCGACTGGGCGTTGTTTTATTTCAGCGGTCTACGCGAAACGTATCTTTGACAACAGAGGGTGTAATACTAAGAGATTTTTCCGCGCCGCTTATCTCAAGACTGGGGGAAATTGAACGAAACATAATTCAAGCGAGTAGCGCCGCTGGTGGAGTCCTGCGCATAACAACAGGTGCAATATACGCGCACCACCGGTTGGCTAAGTTGATTCCACAATTTCATCAAAGATATCCAAACATTGGCGTGGAACTGAATATATCCAACTCAATGATGAATTTACTAGACGACTCATTTGACGTGGCCATCCGCATTGGAGATTGCAACGAACCCAACTTAATATACAGGCCGCTAAAAATCGCTCCTCTCGGCTTGTATGCATCTCCAAAGTATATTGCCCAGTATGGATCTCCACGAATGCTATCGGACCTAGATCAGCACAAACTAATTCAGTTTATACTACCGAGCAACGGGAAACCTTTGCCTTGGCTACTTAAGGACAGTGAAGGCCTTGAATTCAAGTATGATTACGCAAGCTCAATTAAGATATCAGATAATCCGATGGCTTGTATTGACTTAGCCATCTCAGGCGGCGGAATCGTTCAAACCTACAACTTTATTGCTAATAAGCACGTTGCGCGCGGCGACTTAGAGGAAGTCTTACCTGAGGTAAATGGTGCAAAAAGAACATTTTACTTGGTGTATAAACCCAATCGGTACTTCTCTGCACGTATACGTGCTTTTATTGACTTTATGATTGAGTGTGAGCTAGCAGATTCAGTATAGGTCGTGCATCGCCGCGACTTGTACGTTCTCTGCATTTCTAAACTTATTCAAATTGAGAATGACATGATAGGCTTTGTACAGTTACCGTTCTCCAGCTTTTCAAACGGTTTTCTGTCCGATACCCTCCGGAAAACTGCCGCACTGCTATGCCACAAATTTATCAAGGCCACGCAAAACGGCACAAAACGCGAGGTTTCTAAGGCGCGCCTTTTGGACTGATGCCAGCCGGGGGCTGCGGTTGCCGCATTCGAAACTCAGCAAGCGAACGGCTGCTGTTGTGCGTACTAACCCACAACAACCCTAACGCTCTTTCAAATACGGCTTGCCCAGCGCCTGGGGCGCAACCGCCTTGCCAATGAAGCCAGCCAGCAGCACCACCGTCAGGATGTACGGCAAGGCTTGGATGAACTGCACCGGCACCTCGCCCACCACCGGCAGGGCCACGCCCTGCATACGGATGGCAAACGCATCCAGAAAACCGAACAACAAGCAAGCCCACAGCGCGCCGACCGGGTGCCAGCGGCCAAAGATCAGGGCCGCCAGCGCCATGAAGCCGCGCCCGGCCGACATGTTTTGCGAGAAGTTGGCGCTCTGCGCCAGCACGAGGTAGCTGCCGGCCAAACCGCACAACATGCCGTTGATGGTCAGGGCGGCGTAGCGGATTCCGCGCACCGACACACCGGCGGCGTCCACCATGTGCGGGTTCTCGCCTACCGCGCGCAGCCGCAGCCCAAAACGGGTGCGAAACACCACCCACCACACCAGCGGCACCAGCGCATACGCCAGGTAAGCCAGCCAGTTGTGCGACAGCAAACCTTCGCCCACGATGCGCCCCAGCCAAGGCACGCCAGACAACCAGGCAACCGCATCCGGGAACAGCGCTTGCAAGCGAACTTCCGAGGACAGGGCTGGCGTTTGCCCGCCCTGCGAAAACCAGGCAATGCCCAGCACCACCGTCATGCCCGCCGCAATGATGTTGATGGCAACCCCCGAAACCACCTGGTTGCCGGGGTAGCTCACGCAGGCCAGCCCGTGCATCCACGACAGCGCCACCGCAATGCCCAAGGCAGCCGCCAGTGCCAAGGTGGTCGAGCCCATGGCCGCGCCAGCGGCACCTGCGGCAAAAGCCGCAAAGAGCATCTTGCCTTCCAGCCCGATGTCGACCACGCCCGCGCGCTCGGCAAACAAACCCGCCAGCGCGCACAGAATCAGCGGGGTGGACACCCGCAGCGTGGAGGCCAGCATGGCCGCAATCAGGCTTTCGTCCACAGCAGCCTCCCCGGCAAACGCGCAAGCACCCAGACCAGCAGCGGCGCAATCGCGTAGGTCAGCGCGCCTGAAAACAACACGATAAAGCCCTGCAGCATGACCACCATGTCGCGGCTAAAGCCCGGCACGTCAAAGGCCACCTCCGCGCCGCCCTGAAACAGCGCGCCAAACAGCACGCTGGCCGCGACGATGCCCACAGGGTGGTTGCGTCCCATCAGCGCCACCGCAATGCCGGTAAAGCCGGCACCGCTAACGTACTCCAGCAGCAGCTTGCCGCTCACACCCGCAATCTCATTCATCGCCACCATGCCAGCCAATGCGCCCGACACCGCCATCGCCACCACCACCTGGTGGCGCGAATGGATGCCCGCGTAGTCGGCTGCGCTGGGGCTGGCGCCCACGGCGCGCAGGCGGTAGCCCGCCCGCGAATGCCACAAGAACAGGTAGACCGCAATACAGGCCAGCAAGGCCAACAGCAGACTCAGGTTCAGCGGCGAGCGCGGCCACTCAATTCCCAGCCAACCCATGGCATCGTGCATGCCAGGCAGCTTGGCCGAAGGCGCAAACGGCGCGCTCTCAATCGCCATTTCCCCCGGCGGGCGCAATTGGTTGACCAGCAAATACACCAGCAAGGAGCTGGCAATGAAGTTGAACATGATGGTGGTGATCACCACATGGCTACCACGGTAGGCTTGCAAGTAGGCGGGAATGGCCGCCCACACCATGCCGAACATTGCACCGGCGACCAGCATCAGCGGCAGCATCGCCCAGGCCGGCAGGCTGGTCGAAAGCCACAGCGCCACCAAGCCCGCGCCCAACCCGCCCATGATGGCCTGCCCCTCGCCGCCGATGTTGAACAGCCCGCCGTGAAAGGCCACCGCCACCGCCAAGCCGGTGAAGATAAAGGTGGTGGCGTAGTACAGCGTGTAGCTCAGGTTGCGCTGGGTGCCAAACGCGCCCTTGAGCAGCACGGTCAGCACCTCGCTGGGGCTTTGGCCCACCAGCGCCACCACCGCGGCAGCGGCCAGCAGCGCCACGGCCAAGCACACGGCGGGCAGCAAGACCAGGTCGGCCCAGCGCGGCAGTGTCTGCGGCGCGCTCACTGCACTGCCCCGCCGGTCATGAGCAGGCCCAGACGGGCCTCGGTGCAGTCCTCGATGGCCAAGGTCCCGGCAATGCGGCCCTGGTTCATGACCACCACCCGGTCAGACAGAGCCAAGATTTCGTCCAGCTCGCTGGACACCACCAACACGGCGCAGCCCGCGTCGCGCATCGCACGCAACTGGCTGTAAATGAATTCGATGGCGCCAATGTCCACACCACGCGTGGGCTGGCCCACCAGCAAAATTTTTGGCACTTGCCCCAGCTCGCGCGCAAGCACCAGCTTTTGCTGGTTGCCACCAGAAAACTTGCTGCTTTGCAGCTCGGCGTTGCGCGGGCGCACGTCAAAGCGCTCCATCATCTCGGTGGTGGCCGCGCGCATGGCCCCGTGTTTGAGCCAGCCGCCACTGCGGTAGCGCGGCAGGGCGTCGTAACCCAAGATGGCCGACTCCCAGGCCACAAACGGCATCACCAGCGCGCGCGCATGCCGGTCCTCAGGCACATGGGCGATGTGCAGCGCGCGCGCCTGCTGCGGGTCCAGTGGCCGCCCAGGGCCGAACTCCTGGTTACCCACTGTCAGACGGCCCGCACTGGGCTGCACCAGGCCAGAGAGCACATCAAGCAACTCGCTCTGCCCGTTGCCCGACACCCCGGCCACGCCGACGATCTCGCCCGCACGCAAACCCAGGTCAATGCCTTGCAGGCGCACCACGTTCCAGGCGTCGCGCACCTCGATCTGGTGGGTTTGCAAACGCAGCTCGCCGCCACCGGCACGTGCGCTGGCATCGGCCTGGCGGCCCATTTGCACCTTGCGCCCCACCATCGCCTGGGCCAGACCTTCGATGGTGGCACCTGCAATGGGCAGGTCCTGCACCACCTTGCCGCCGCGCATGACGGTGACAAAGTCGCACAGGGCCATGACTTCCTTGAGCTTGTGGGTGATGAGGATGACGGTGGTGCCCTGGTCGCGCAGCACGCGCAGCACCGCAAACAGTTGCTGGGTTTCCTGCGGGGTGAGCACCGCTGTGGGCTCGTCGAGCACCAGCACCTTGGCGCCCCGGTATAGCGCTTTGAGAATCTCCAGCCGCTGGCGGTCGCCCACCGCGAGGTCACCGGCCAGCGCATCGAGCTGCACTTGCAAACCGGTGGACTCCATCAGCGCCACCAGACGCTCGCGCACCGTGGCCGTTGCGTGGTGCAAGAGCCAATGCGGCTCGGCACCCAGCATCACGTTGTCGATAGCGCTCAGGGTCTCGACCAGCATGAAATGCTGGTGCACCATGCCGATGCCGTGGCCGATAGCGTCTTGCGCGTTGCGGATATCGACGCTCTGGCCCAACACCGCAACGCTGCCCTGGTCGGCCCGGTAAAAGCCGTAGAGCACCGACATGAGGGTGCTCTTGCCAGCACCGTTTTCGCCCACGATGCCGTGCACCGTGCCAGCGCGCACCGTCAGATCGACGTTGTCGTTGGCCAGCACCGCGCCGAAGCGCTTGTGGATGCCGTGCATGCGCACGGCAATCCCGGCATCGGCGGGCGCTGGGGCGCCGGACTCAGAGCGCATCCGGCAATCAGTACTTGCAGGCGTTGTCCACCATGTAGTCCGCCACCTTGATCTTGCCGCTGATGATGTCGGCCTTGGCGGCGTCCACCTTCTTCTTCATGTCGGCGGTTACCAGCTTGGCGTTGTTGGCGTCCATGGCATAGCCAACGCCGTCTTCCTTCAGGCCCAACACGGACACACCGGGGGTGAACTTCTTGGACACGTTGTACACGGCCACATCCACGCGCTTGAGCATAGAGGTGAGCATGGTGCCGGGGTGCAGGTGGTTTTGGTTGCTGTCCACACCAATGGCCAGCTTGCCGCCGTCTTTCGCGGCCTGGTACACGCCGATACCGGTACCGCCTGCGGCAGCAAACACCACATCAGCGCCCTTGGAAAACTGCGCCTTGGCCAGCTCGCCGCCACGGGCCGGGTCGTTCCAGGCTGCGCCGGTGGTGCCAGTCATGTTGGCAAACACCTCGACCTTGGGGTTGGCGAACTTGGCACCTTGCTCGTAGCCGCACTGGAACTTGCGAATCAAGGGAATGTCCATGCCACCCACAAATCCGACTTTGCCGGTCTTGCTGGCGCTGGCCGCCATCAGGCCCACCAAAAAGCTGCCTTCGTGCTCCTTGAAAACAAAGGACTGCACGTTGGGCAGCTTGACCACATCGTCAATGATGGCGAACTGCAATTTGGGGAATTCTTTGGCGACTTTCTCGATGGCCGATGCCTGGCTGAAGCTCATGGCGATGATGGGGCTGGCACCTTTTTCCGCCATGCGGCGCACGGCCTGCTCGCGCTGCGATTCGTTGGAGACTTCAAACTCCAGGTAGGTCTTGCCGGTTTCCTTCTTCCACCTTTCCATGCCGTTGTAAGCGGCTTCGTTGAACGACTTGTCGAACTTGCCGCCCATGTCGTAAATGATTGCCGGCTGGGCCGCTACCGAAAAGCTGGCGGCCAATGCAGAAGCCAGGACGCCAAGACGCAGGTGGTTCGAAAAAGTCATCGCAAGATCTCCATGTAGAGCTGGGTTGAAAAAAATCATCTTACCTAATTAAAAAAAGTACTTTGCATTTATCGGCCCAAGGCACTTGCGATGGCGCTGGCCAGCCTGGCGTTGCCCAGCACCAACGCGATATTGGCGGCCAGGCTGCTGCCCTCGGTCAGCGCGCCGATGCGCTCCAGCAAAAACGGGGTGGTCTCTTTGCCGCCAATACCTTGCTGGCGGGCCTCGTCCAGCGCCTGCGCGATGGCGTGGTCGATGGCGGCGCTGGGCATGGCGTGCTCGGGCGCAATGGGGTTGGCAACGACCGCGCCGCCGCGCAGGCCCAATTGCCATTTGGTGTCCAGCACCCGCGCAATCTCTTCGGGGGTATCGAGGCGGTAGTCCACCGCAAAGCGGCTCTCGCGGCAATAAAACGCGGGCAAAGTGTTGGTCTGGTAGCCGATGACGGGCACACCATGGGTCTCCAGGTACTCCAGCGTCAGGCCCAAATCCAGAATCGATTTGGCCCCGGCGCACACCACCGCCACCGGCGTGTGCGCCAGCTCCTGCAGGTCGGCCGACACGTCGAAGCTCTCGGACGCGCCACGGTGCACCCCACCGATGCCGCCGGTGGCAAACACGCGGATGCCGGCCATGGCGGCAATCACCATGGTGGCGGCCACGGTGGTCGCGCCAGTGGCCCCGCTCGCTACCAAAAACGGAATATCGCGCCGACTGACCTTGGTCACGCTGCGACCGGACTGACCTAGCTGCTCAATCTCTGCGCCCGACAAGCCAGCTTTCAGCCGCCCGTTGACGATGGCCACCGTGGCCGGCGTGGCCCCGGCGCGGCGCACTTCAGCCTCCACCTGCAGCGCGGTTTGCACGTTGTGCGGGTAGGGCATGCCGTGCGAAATGATGGTGGACTCCAGCGCCACGACCGGGCGGCCTGCGGCTTGGGCCTGTTGCACTTCGGGCGCGGTATCTAGGTAGGGATTGAGGGACATAGGTTGGCTTGCAAGCACTTGGACTTGGGCATGCAGAGGGTGAATGGGTTACGAAAGCATCTCGCGTACGCGCTGCACCGACAAATCTTTGCAGTTGGCCGAGGCGCTGCCCAGCGTGAGCTCGGCGCAGGCCATGGCCCAAGGCAAGGCTTGTTCCATCGGCCAGCCATGCAGCTGGGCGTAGACCAGCCCGGCCAGCAGGGCGTCGCCCGCGCCTGCGGTATTGACCACCGCGGTGGGCCGCGCTGCGCACGCACCCACGTCACCGCCTTGCGCCCACACCGCGCCTTGTGCGCCCAGGCTCACCACCACACAGTCCACGCCCGCAGCACACAAGGCCAGCGCCGCCGCTTGGGCCTGCGCGATGGAATCGACCGGCAGGCCGCTGAGTGCCTGGGCTTCCAAGGCGTTGAGCTTGAGGGTGTGGATGCGGTGCAGGTGCAGGCGTAGCTTGTGGCACTTCGCCACCGATACGGCGTCCACACACCAGTGGATGGAGGGGCTGCGGGTGAGCAACCAGGCTATGGCGGGAGCGGCAAGGTTGCAGTCCAGCACAGCGAAGACCGCTTGCTGCACACGCGCCCACTGCGACTGCAGGTAGGCGGGCGTCAACGCATCCAGCAGGTCCATGTCGTTCACCGCCAGGGCCAGTTCGCCCTGCGCGCCGTGCACTGCCAGGTAGCTTGGGCTGCGGCCACGCGCCAGCACCAGGCAGCCGCTGGTGTCGATGCCGCACTGCGCCGCGTCGGCCAGCACCGCGCGGCCAAAGGTGTCATCGGCCAGCACCGTCAGCAGCGCGGTGGGGAGGCCCAAACGGGCCAGGTTTTCTGCGATGTTGCGGCCTACGCCGCCGGGGCTGCAGCCAATGGCGCCCGGCGTGGAGTCGCCGGCCAGGGGGGCGCCGGGGGTCTGCGCGATGATGTCCATGTTGGCGCCACCCACCACCACCACCGAGCCTTCGGTGGGCGCCGCAACCGCCCCGTCCGCGGGGGTTTGGGTTTCGGCACAATGGTGCGTTTTAGGCATATGAGGCGGCGATGATACTGGTAGCAGGCTCGGCCAATTTGGACTTCGTGGTGCAGGCAAACCACATCCCGCAACCCGGCGAAACCGTGCTGGGGCGCAACTTCCAAACCTTCCCCGGCGGCAAGGGCGCCAACCAGGCAGTGGCCTGCGCGCGCGCAGGCGGCGCCGTCACCCACATGCTGGTGGCGCTGGGCAACGATGCCTTCGCAAAGCCGCTGCAAACCTCGTTGCGCGAAGCCGGGGTGGTGTTGCACGAAGTTCCCAGCAACCAAGCACCCACCGGCTGCGCCTTCATCTGCGTGTCCGATGGCGGTGAAAACGCCATCACTGTGGCACCCGGCGCCAATGCCACGCTGCGCCCCGAGCACTGGCACAGCCATGCCACTGGATTGGAGGGCTTCACCCACCTGCTGATGCAACTCGAAATTCCGCTGGAGACGGTGCAAGCCTATGCACAAGCAGGCCAGAACGCTGGCCTGGTGATAGTCCTCAACGCGGCCCCCGCCCAGCAGCTGCCACCGGCGCTGCTGGCGCTGACCGATGTGCTGGTGGTCAACGAAGGGGAGCTGGCAGAAGTGGCGGCTCACCAGGGCAGCATTGCCGAGTGCCTGCAACGCATTGCGGTGCCCACCGTGGTAGTGACCTTGGGGCACCGCGGCTGCTGCATGCGCCACCAAGGCACGCTGATCTACCAGCCCGGCTTTGCCATCACCCCGGTGGACACCACCGGCGCGGGCGACACCTTTTGCGGTGCGCTGGTGGCGGCGATGGCCCAGGGCAGTGACGCTGCGGGCGCGCTGGCGCGGGCCTGCGCCGCAGCCGCCCTGGCCTGCTTGCAGCTGGGCGCGCAGTCCAGCATCCCCAGCGCGGCGGCGGTGGACGCGTTCCTTGCCGACCAAGCCCCGGCCACCCCCGCCGACCACGCAGCCCTGCAGCGCTACTGCACCACAACCACTTCTTGAACCCACTCCAACACGCTATGCAAAACACCGCCCCCACCAAAGTCATCTACGACACCGACCCCGGCGTGGACGACGCCATGGCGCTGTACTACGCGCTGGCGCACCCTGCCATCGAGGTGGTGGGCATCACCACCACCTTCGGCAACGTCACCGTCGCGCAGGCCGCAACCAACGCGCTGTACCTGACTGCAATTGCCCAGCGCGACATTCCCGTCACCCAAGGCATCGCCGCGCCCTGGGGCAAGCACGGCGAGGCACCGCCCGACCACATTCACGGCGCCGACGGCCTGGGCAACCTGCCCTCGCGCCTGCCCACGCACAACCGGCTGGACCCGCGCAGCTCGGCGCAATTCATTGTGGACATGGCGCGCGCGCACCCCGGCGAAATCACGCTGGTGGCCGTGGGCCCCTTGGGCAACTTGGCGCTGGCGCTGGCGCTGGAACCTGCATTGCCCACGCTGCTGCGCGAGGTGGTGCTGATGGGCGGCACGGTGCTGGAGCCGGGCAATGTGTCTCCAGTGGCCGAGGCCAACATCTGGAACGACCCACACGCCGCCGACCGCGTGTTCACCGCCGGTTGGAAGCTGACCATGGTCGGGCTGGATGTGACGCACCGGCTGATCTTGCCGGTGGCGCTGTTCAAGCGGATTGCCGAGCACCAGCGCCACGCGGCCACCGATGCGCTGCTGCATGCGGTGGGCTTTTACGCCAACTTCTACAGCGGGCTGTACCCGCATGTGGCCCAGGTACACGGCTGCTTTGGCCATGATGTGTTGGCCTTTTTGTACATGACCCACCCCCACCTCTTTGGCACCGAAACTGGCCGCGTGCGGGTGGCCGTGGACGGCCTGGCGCAGGGCCAGACCATGCTGCGGCGCAAGCGCATCGACTACCCGCAAACTGGCTGGGAGGACAACGTGGGCGACACCACCGTCTGCATGCAAGTCCAGGCAGATGCCTGCCGCGAGGCCATCGAGCAAACCCTGCTGGGCCCCTGGCTGACGCACTAGTGGGGCCACCAAGAGAACCGGTAACACCCAACGCCAAAAGGAAATGCCATGCACCTGCCTGTTGTCGATTTTCAGAGCCCCAGCGCCGCACAAGAGTTTTGCACCAGCTTGCACACCACCGGGTTTGGTGTGCTCAAAAACCACCCGCTGCAGCAGTCACTGGTAGAAGGCATTTACGCCGAGTGGCTGGCGTTTTTTCAATCGGACGCCAAAGCGCAGTACGCCCAGGATCCGGTGAAGTTTGACGGCTACTTTTCGCCCGCCGTCTCGGAGACGGCCAAGAACCACACCAAAAAGGATGTAAAAGAGTTTTTCCACATCTACCCTTGGGGTCGCTACCCCGCCGAGGTCAGCGACGCCGCCCGGCGCTACTACACCGAGGCCAGCGCCCTGGCGGCGACCTTGCTGGGCTGGGTGGAAGCGCATTCCCCCGCCGAGGTGCAGGCCCGCTACTCCATGCCCCTGCCCCGCATGCTCGACGGCAGCGACCACACCCTGCTGCGCGTGCTGCACTACCCGCCGCTGACCGGCCACGAAGAACCCGGCGCAGTGCGCGCGGCAGCGCACGGCGACATCAACCTGCTGACCATCCTGCCCGCCGCCACCGAGCCGGGCCTGCAGGTGCTGGGCCAAGACCAGCAGTGGTCGGATGTGCCCTGCGACTTCGGCCTCTTGATCGTCAACATCGGCGACATGCTGGAAGAAGCCTCTGGCGGCTACTACCCCTCGACCGTGCACCGGGTGCTCAACCCCGTAGGCGAAGCGGCCAAGAAGTCGCGCATATCACTACCCCTGTTCCTGCACCCTCGGCGCGAGGTGGTGCTGTCGGAGCGGCATACGGTGGGGAGTTACTTTGATGAGCGGATGCGGGAGTTGCGGGGGGTGGGGTGATTGACAAGCTAGTTGTGACATGGATTGAAGATGATCTCTATGCGGTCCAGCCGTCAGTCGATGGCGTTCCGTTAGCTGGGGAGTTTTACCGTTCGACGCACTGCCCGGACACATAAGTTCTGCAAATCTCCTATTGGAAGTTAGAGGCGTTGACAACGGTGCGCCAGAGCTTGGTGTGATGATTGCCGAGGGTATGTGGGAGCTTTGTGATAGCTGCTTGAAGCCCATGGGGTAATTGATGACGTACTTTGCGAGCTTGATTCCGATCGTCACAAGCTACTAATTTCTTGCCTGCAACGCGTTGATGAAAAGACGCTCCATGAAGCGGAGTGTCTGAATCTTAGTGTTTGTCGCAGGAGTGCTTAGCCGCTGAAGAATGCTGCTAGGATTTACACATGGACCCTAAAACGATCACCCGCGAAGCGTTGTCCCTTTCTGTGCAACAGAGGGCAGAACTGGCTTCGCTGCTTCTGTCCAGCCTCGATTCTTTGTCCGAATTGGAAATCGAACCGCTTTGGCTCAAAGAAGCGGCGCAGCGTGCAGCTGCAATGGACCAAGGGTTGTCCAAGCGCATCCCCGCAAATGAAGTACGACTTCAAGCAAATGCCTTGCTCAAGTGAGTTACTTTTTTAACGAAGCTGCACGGGTTGAGCACCTCGAGCACGTGGCCTACTATGAGTCATGCCAAATTGGACTCGGCGCACGCTACCTGTTGGCTTTCGATGAGGCAATGCGGTCTGTCTGCGAAGCACCAGAGCGTGACCGGGTGGTGTTTCCACCTGGCATTCGCAAACACCGTGTTCCGGGTTTTCCGTACAACATCCTCTTTCGAGTTGTGGATTCAGACATCGAGATTTTGGTCGTTGCCGCGCATCGGCGGCGCCCTGGCTACTGGTTGGACAGGCTCTAACTGATCAGAAAAAAACAGGGGTCTTCCGAAGTCGCAGCAGGCTTTGCGAGTCAAGGGGCTGCGATGGTCATGCAATGTACGGCGATCCAAACGATGCGGGCATCAACGCGGTATCCCAGGCGCCGTCCTCAGGCAAGCCGAAGGCGGTCTTCAGACCAACACCCCCCTTATGCCACCCCAGCATAAGAAAATAGAAAACAAGTGGTTCTTGGCGCAGCGCTGAATGGCTACACTGCGGGCCGCTGCGCGATGGCGCTGCAGGCGTTGGCGCTTTGCGCCGGTGCTGCCCGACCCAACCGCCCGCAGGGCACACAGTCACCATGTACCAGTACACAGAATTCGACCGCCAGTTCGTTCGGTCCCGGGCGCAACAGTACCGCAACCAGTTGGAGCGCAACCTCGCGGGCACCCTCAGTGACGACGAGTTTCGGCCCCTGCGGCTGCAAAACGGCTGGTACATCCAGCGCTACGCGCCCATGTTGCGGGTGGCGGTCCCGTATGGCGAGTTGTCCAGCGCGCAACTGCGGGTGCTCGCCAAAATCGCCCGTGAGTACGACCACCCCAGCAAAGAGGTTTTCGAGAAGGCCATTGGCACCCAGGCCACCTGGGGCACCACGCACCTGCCAGTCGGCTACGGCCACTTCACCACCCGCCAGAACGTGCAGTTCAACTGGATTCCGCTGGCCAAAAGTGCCGATGTGATGGACCTGCTGGCCAGCGTACACATGCACGGCATCCAGACCAGCGGCAACTGCATTCGCAACATCACCAGCGACGAGCTGGCCGGCGTGGCGCCGGACGAGGTGGCCGACCCGCGGCCGTTTGCTGAGATCTTGCGCCAGTGGAGCACGCTGCACCCCGAGTTCGCCTACCTGCCGCGCAAGTTCAAAATCG
>JBIIZY010000076.1:0-12721 GCA_044346035.1 Rhodoferax sp.
CTTGGCAGCAATATCGTGCTGACTTTCAATGAGACGGTGCAGGCAGGCACAGGCAACATCGTTATCAGCGATGGTGCTGGTGACACCCGCACCATCGCAATCAACGACGCCAGCCAGGTCACGGTCAGCGGGACCACAGTGACCATCAATCCTACGGCGGACCTGAATCCCACGAGCAACTACAACGTACAGATTGCGTCTGGCGTGCTGCAAGATGCGACGGGCAATGCCTATGCAGGCATTGCCAATGCAACCACCCTGAACTTCGCTACGCGGCCTGGACCCGGGCCCAGCATTGATCTCTCCACCGTCGCTGCGGGCTTTGGCGGCTTTGTGATCAACGGACAATCAGCCGCTGACGCAAGCGGCTTCAGCGTGGCCGGCGTGGGCGACGTGAACGGTGATGGACTGGCCGACCTGCTAGTGGGTGCAACTCGTAACAACCAGGGCCAGCCAGCCACTATGAACAATTCCGGGCGGTCCTATCTGGTGTTTGGTAAGTCGGACGCAGGCGCCGTTGACCTGTCGGCTGTTTCCAATGGGATCGGTGGCTTTCAAATCAACGGGCACTCAGGCGGCGACCTCTCGGGTGCAGCCGTAGCTGCTGTGGGAGACATCAACGGCGACGGCCTTGCGGACCTCATTGTTGGCGCGCCGGGCAGTGACTTTGGCGGCAACGGCAACCCTGCAACCAACGCCAATTCAGGGCGCAGTTACGTTCTGTTTGGCAAAACCGACACTGGATCGGTCAACCTGTCGGCGATTGCGGCTGGCAACGGTGGCTTTGTCATCAATGGCGAAAGCGCACAGGACACGGCGTTTGGCATGAGCGTCTCCAACGCGGGCGATGTCAACGGGGACGGCTTGGCCGACCTGATCGTCTCGGCGCGGGACAACGATACCAACGGTAACTTGGCAGGCCGCAGCTACGTGGTGTTCGGCAAAACCGGTACAGAGGCTGTACACCTAACGGCAATTGCGTCGGGAAGCGGCGGCTTTGTGATCAACAGCCAAGGCGCAAGCGACAACAGTGGCATCAGCGTGGCTAGCGCAGGCGATGTCAATGGTGACGGGTTGGCCGACCTCATTGTGGGCGCTCCCAACAGCGACCCAGCAGGTGGCAGCAATGCCGGCCGCAGCTACGTGGTGTTCGGCAAGGCCGATACCGCGGCGGTCAATTTGTCGGCGGTGGCCGCAGCCACCGGTGGCTTCGTCATCAACGGTCAGAACGCGGACGACATCAGTGGCTTCACCGTCTCAGGTGCGGGCGATGTCAACGGGGACGGCTTGGCGGATCTGTTCGTGGTCGCGCCCAACAGCGACCCCGCCGGAAACAGCAACGCGGGACGCAGCTACGTCATTTTTGGAAAAGCCAGTTCCACTGCGGTAGCGCTTTCGGACATTGCTGCGGGCACGGGGGGTGGCTTCGTCATCAACGGGCAATGTGCCGGTGACACGAGTACCCTGACCACCTTCACTGCCGTCACCATCGCCAGCGCAGGCGACATCAACGGCGACGGACTGGCCGACTTGATTGTCGGGGCCACTTTCAACGACCTGGGGCCCGGCGGCACCGATGCGGGGCGCAACTTTGTGGTGTTTGGCAAAGCAAGCAGTACCGAAGTCAACCTTTCAGCCGTGGCCTTGGGCAACGGTGGCTTCATCGTCAACGGCCAAGGCGCCAGTGACAACAGTGGACATGCAGTCGCAGCAGCTGGAGATGTCAACGGCGATGGACTAAGCGATCTGATTCTTGGATCCCCATCCAGCGACCCCGTTGCAGGCGGCAACGCGGGACGCAGTTACGTCCTGTTCGGCTCGACTTTTGGCGCCTTCAGCCAGACCGCAGTGGACCAACTCGGCAGCAGCGGCAATGACACTTTGGTGGGCAGCAGCGTGTCCGAGACCCTGGTCGCCGGTGCGGGCAACGACACCCTCACTGGCAACGGCGGCGCCGATGTGCTGTATGGCGGCTCGGGCGATGACACTTTCTTACTCAATGCCGACAACGTGGCCAAACTGGCAATGGGCGTCACCGACGGCCAGCTGGCGCGCGTGGACGGTGGCAGTGGCATCGACACCTTCAAACTCGACGGCGCCGGTATCGCGCTGGACCTTGGCAACATCGCCAACCAAGGCGCTGGCGCACCGAGCAGCAGCTCGCGCATCGAATCGATTGAACGCATTGATCTGACGGGCAGCGGCAATAACACCCTCACGCTGGGCTTGAGCGATGTGCTGGACATGGCGGGCATGAACGCCTTCAACAATGCCACAGGCTGGGCTGACGGTAGCTACAACTTGGCGTCTGGCGGAGCCAACGGCACCAACCCCGAAAGACGCCACCAACTGGTGATTGATGGCGATGCGGGGGATGTGGTCAATGCCAGCGGATGGGGCGCGTCCGTCGGCACCGTGACCAACGGCGGTGTGACGTACAACGTCTACAACCAGGGGTTGTTTGCACAGCTTTTGGTGGACACAGAAGTCACGCAAACGGTGTTTTGAGAGCGCGCCCGGAGCAGCAGGCTTTTTTGGGCCAGCTCAAGTAGTCTTACCCGCAGCGCTGCGAGCGCGTGCTGATCGCGTTGCACCAGCGGACCGGTGCGGTGCCCAGCGTCTGGTCTACGCGCGCACGCAATCGGCAAAGTAGCGCTTGGTGCCGCTGGCGTCTTCTTCCTCCACCAGGCCGTGTACATCGGTCTCGAATCCTGGGCACAAGGTGTTGAACTCGCGTGAAAACTTAAGGTAGTCGACGATTTTTTTGTTGAACACCTCCCCCGGTATGAGCAGCGGAATACCGGGTGGATAGGGCGTTACGAGCCCGACCGTGGTACGGCCCTCCAAGTGGTCGATTTCCACCCGGTCGGTCTTGCGCAGCGCAATGTGGGCATAGGCCTCGCTGGGCTTCATGGCGGGGGTCAGGTCGCTGAGGTACATCTCGGTGGTTAAGCGCGCGATGTCGTACTTGGCGTACAGGGCGTGCAGGTGCTGACAGAGGTCGGCCAGCCCCATCTTTTCGTAGCGCGGGTGCTTCTTGCAAAACTCCGGCAGGATGCGCCACATCGGCTGGTTCTTGTCGTAGTCGTCTTTGAACTGCTGCAGGGCCGTCAGCATGCTGTTCCAGCGGCCCTTGGTAATGCCGATGGTGAACATGATGAAGAAGCTGTAGAGCCCGGTTTTCTCAACCACTACACCATGCTCGGCCAAAAACTTGGTGACGATGCTGGCCGGTATGCCGGTCTTGGCGAACTTGCCATTGAGGTCCATGCCCGGTGTGACGATGGTCGCCTTGATCGGGTCCAGCATGTTGAAACCTGCTGCAATCTTGCCGAAACCGTGCCAGTGCGCCTTGATGCTTTTGCTCTCGCCCTTGAGCACCCAATCGGCAGCGCGGCCTATGCCCTCGTCGGCCAGTTTGTCCGGGCCCCAGACTTTGAACCACCAGTCGTCGCCGTACTCTTCGTCGACTTTGCGCATGGCGCGGCGAAAGTCCAGCGCCTCGGCGATGCTCTCTTCCACCAGCGCGGTGCCGCCGGGCGGCTCCATCATGGCGGCCGCCACGTCGCAGCTGGCGATGATGCTGTACTGCGGGCTGGTACTGGTGTGCATCAGGTAGGCCTCGTTGAACAAAGGCCGGTCGAGCTTGACGGTTTGGGAGTCCTGCACTAGCACATGGCTGGCCTGGCTGATGCCTGCCAGCAACTTGTGGATGGACTGGGTGGAGTACACCACCGCACTCAGCGGGCGCGCGCGCTTCTTGCCCATGGCGTGGTAGGTGCCGTAGAAGGGATGGAACGCTGCGTGCGGCAGCCACGCCTCGTCAAAGTGGATGTTCTCCACGTAGCCATCGACCATCGATTTGATGGTCTCGGTGTTGTAGAGAACACCGTCGTAGGTGGATTGGGTGATGGCAAGCACGCGGGGCTTAACCTTCTTGGCATCGATGCCCTGGAGCAATGGATGTGACTTGATCTTGGCCTGAATGGAGGTTGGCTCAAACTCGCCCTGCGCAATCGGTCCGATGATGCCGAAGTGGTTGCGGGTGGGCTTGAGGAACACCGGAATGGCACCCGTCATGATGATGGAGTGCAAGATGGACTTGTGGCAGTTGCGGTCCACCACCACCACATCGCCTGGCGCCACCGTGTGGTGCCAGACCATTTTGTTACTGGTGCTGGTGCCGTTGGTTACAAAGAAGCAGTGGTCGGCATTAAAGATGCGGGCCGCATTGCGTTCGCTTGCGCCAATGGCGCCATTGTGGTCCAGCAGTTGGCCCAACTCTTCTACCGAGTTGCACACGTCAGCGCGCAGCATGTTTTCGCCAAAGAACTGGTGGAACATTTGCCCCACCGGGCTTTTTAGGAATGCCACCCCGCCCGAATGACCGGGACAGTGCCAAGAGTACGAACCGTCCTCTGCGTAGTCGAGCAAGGCCTTGAAAAACGGGGGTTGCACGCCTTCTAGGTAACTTTTCGCTTCGCGGATGATGTGCCGTGCCACAAACTCGGGCGTGTCTTCAAACATGTGGATGAAGCCGTGCAGCTCGCGCAGGATGTCGTTCGGAATATGGCGGCTGGTCTTGGTCTCGCCGTACACATAAATCGGCACATCTAGGTTCTTGCGCCGCACCTCTTCAATAAAGTGCCGCAGGTTCAGAACAGCGGGGTCCAGGTCAGGGCCGGGTGTGAATTCCTCGTCGTCAATGGACAAGATGAAGGCACTGGCGCGGCTTTGCTGCTGGGCAAACTGGCTGAGGTCGCCATAGCTGGTAACTCCCAAAACCTCAAAGCCCTCCGACTCGATGGCCTGGGCCAGCGCGCGAATCCCCAGGCCCGAGGTGTTCTCCGAACGAAAATCTTCGTCGATGATGATGATGGGAAAACGAAACTTCATCGCAACACTCCAATAGACAACCCGAAACGCATACAAGCAAATGCAAATAGGGGCGAAGTGTAAGGACTTAATGTGGCGACTTTGTTGTGCGCCAAGCGTTTTGGCCCACAATGTCGCGTCATCAACACAACACAAGGCGGGTATGGCGAACGCAACCCTTTGGTGGCTCGCTGCCGGTGCGGCGGTCGCGCTCGAACTGGTGTCGGGCACCTTCTACCTACTGATGCTTGCCTTGGGCATGGCCGCCGCCGCAGTTGCCGCCCACTTGGGCGCTGGCTTGGTAGTCCAACTGGTGGTGGCCGCAGCAGTCGGTGGTGGCGCCGTGGTGGCGTGGCGCTTGCGCAAGGCGCAACACGGTGAAGATAAGGCCGCGCAAAGCAATGTGAACGTGAACCTCGACATCGGCGAGTCGGTCCTTGTCGAGGGTTGGAAGCCTGATGGCACAGCCCAAGTACATTACCGCGGAGCCCAATGGACCGCTATCCACCGGGAAGGTGCTGCACCTATTGCTGGGCTGCACCGGGTGGTTGAACTGGTGGGTAACCGGTTGGTGCTTGAAAAAATCTAAAAAGGAGACGCTATGCAATTAGAAATCGCAATCACCCTGCTGGTGATTGCTGTGATTTTCGTAACACGGTCGGTCAAAGTGGTGCCCCAGCAGCATGCCTGGGTGGTGGAGCGCTTGGGCAAGTACCACGGCACGCTGACACCTGGACTCAATTTTTTGGTGCCGTTTGTCGACAGCGTTGCCTACAAGCACGTGCTCAAAGAAATCCCGCTCGATATCGCCAGCCAGGTGTGTATTACCCGCGACAACACCCAACTCCAAGTCGACGGCATTTTGTATTTCCAAGTCACCGACGCCATGCGGGCCAGCTACGGTTCGAGCAACTACATCGTGGCCATTTCGCAATTGGCGCAGACCTCTTTGCGCTCAGTCATCGGCAAGCTCGAACTTGACAAGACTTTCGAGGAGCGCGACATCATCAACGCCCAGGTCGTCGCGGCAATCGATGAGGCCGCATTGAACTGGGGCGTGAAGGTGCTGCGCTATGAAATCAAGGACCTGACACCCCCCAAAGAAATCTTGCACGCCATGCAGGCGCAGATTACTGCCGAGCGCGAAAAGCGCGCGCTAATCGCCGCCTCTGAGGGCCGCCGCCAAGAACAAATCAACATTGCGACGGGCGAGCGGGAGGCCTTTATTGCCCGCTCCGAGGGCGAAAAGCAAGCGGTCATCAACAAGGCCCAGGGCGAAGCAGCCTCGATTACCGAAGTTGCCAACGCAACTGCGGCGGCCATTGAGCGTATCGCCACTGCCATTCGCCAACCCGGTGGCGAGCAGGCCGTGCAACTCAAGGTGGCGGAAAAAGCGGTCGAGGCTTACTCCAAGGTGGCGGCTGATTCCACCACCACGCTGATCGTGCCCGGAAACATGTCCGAGGTTTCGACCCTAATTGCTAGCGCCATGAAAATGGTGCAAAGCACCCGCTAATCCACCACCCGGTTGCCAAGCCGCACCAGACCTGCGCTAGCTGTGTGTATTCAACGCCCCGTACACCTGCGTGTGGGAGGGGCAGTTGGTACCGGCAATGCATGCAAGCGGCGCGCGACCCAAACCGACTGCGCTACATACTCCCAATCATCTTTCTAAGCATCTATCCACCATGTCCGAAGCCCCAAACTACCCCTGGCACACCCAATACCTGCAAGTCGGCATAGCACCCACACTGGAGCCTTTGCCGCACCGCAATCTCGCCGAGATGGCGCACGCATGCTGCACGAAATGGCAGACCGAAAGCCAGGTCAAGGCGGCATTCAGTTGCGTGGTGCCCAACGGTATGAATGGTCGCTTGAGTTTTGCCGAGGTGGATGCACACTCGGACGCGTTTGCGGGCTATCTGCGTGCGGTGGTGGGGTTGCAACCCGGCGATCGGGTTGCAGTGCAACTGCCCAACAGCCTGGGCTACCCGGTGGTGGCCTTGGGTGTGTTCAAGGCGGGCTGCGTGCTGGTAAACACCAACCCGCTGTACACCGAAACGGAGATGGTGCACCAGTTCAACAATGCCGGCGCCAAGGTGCTGGTAATGGTGGACATGTTTGCTGACAAACTACCCGGCGTGTTGGCCAAAACCAAAATCGAGAAGGTGCTCTTGGCCGCAGTTACTGAGTTTTTTCCGGTGGTACCCGGCGCTATTGTGCGCGGCGTGCAGCGGTTCTGGAACCGTGTGCTTCCGCCGGTGACCGTGCCGCACCTGCGTTTGCGCGAGGCGCTCGCGCAGGGGCGTGCGACACTGTCACAAACCCCAGCCAAGACGTACTGGGAAGGCGTCGGTCGCAGTGATCTGGCGCTGTTGCAATACACCGGGGGCACCACTGGGGTGAGCAAGGGCGCCATGCTGACCCATGGCAATCTGCTAGACAACATCCAGCAAACCCGCGCGATGGGCCACAGCCACATGGCACCGGGCCAAGAATGCGTACTCACCGCCCTGCCGCTTTACCATATCTTTGCCTTCACGGCAAACCTGCTGGGCTTCCTCGCCGTGGGCGGGCACAACGTATTGATTCCCAGCCCGCGCCCGGTGCAGAACTTGCAACGCGCCATGGAGAACTTTCCGGTCACGTGGATGACTGGCGTTAACACCCTGTACAACGGACTGCTCAACGAGGAGTGGTTCGTCGCCTACCCGCCCAAGTCGCTCAAGGCCTCCATCTCGGGCGGCACGTCGCTGCACACTGCCGTGGCCCAACGCTGGCGCGAACTGACCAAAACACCCATCGCCGAAGGTTATGGCCTGACCGAAACCTCACCGGTGGTCAGTTTCAATCCGCTCACCGGCACACCCCGAGACGGCAGCATCGGCATCCCCGCACCCGGCACCGATGTGCGGCTGGTGGACGATGCGGGACAGGACGTGGCGGCGGGTGCACCGGGCGAAATCTGGGTCCGTGGTCCGCAAGTCATGCAAGGCTATTGGAATGCCGAGGAAGAAACCGCCAAGGTGATGCACGGTGGCTGGTTTGCCACTGGCGATGTGGCGGTGATGGACGATGCTGGTTTTCTGCGCATCGTGGACCGCAAGAAGGACATGGTGCTGGTGTCGGGCTTCAATGTGTACCCCAATGAAGTCGAAGATGTGATCGCCGATATGGACCATGTGCTGGAAGTCGCGGTCATCGGGGTTCCCGATGCCAAAACTGGCGAGGCTGTGCGTGCCTACGTGGTGCAAAACCCTGAACACAGCAAAGAGGTCACCCCCGCCGACGTCATTGCCCACTGCAAACAGCACTTGGCCGCCTACAAAGTTCCCAAGTTGGTGTTGGTGCGCGACGAACTACCCAAGAGCCCGATCGGCAAAGTGCTGCGCAAAGATTTGCGCAAGGCTGCGGCAGAAGAACTTAACCGGGGCTGAGCCCTGTCCACTCCACCCATTGAGAGAACCTTTCCATGATCTCTGAATTCGAGACCAAGCTGCTGGGCATCATGATGATTGTGATCATGCTCGGCATGGGCGCGTCGCTGACCTGGCGCGATTTTCTGATTGCCTTTCGCAAACCCAAAGGTGTGCTGGTAGGCCTCTTGTGCCAGTACGGCATCATGCCGTTGCTCGCGTTTTTGCTGGCGATGGCACTTGACCTGTCCCCCGGAATGACCGTGGGTCTTATTTTGATGGGCTGCATGCCCGGTGGCACCACCTCGAACATCTTCACCTACTTCAGCAAGGCGGTGTTGGCGTTGTCGATCATGATGACCTCGGTGTCCTCGCTGATCGCATTGGGCATGGTTCCGGCCTTGTTGGAGTTTTACTCCCAGCTCGCTGGCCTGGGCGGTGACTTCAAAATCCCGGCAGGCAACGTGGCGCAAGTGCTGTTCGTGCTGCTGGTACCCACCATCATCGGCATGGTGCTGCGCAAGCTCAACCCCAACATCGGGGCCACCATCGAACTATTGGGTGGCATGCTGGGCGTGGCGGTGATTCTGTTTCTGGTGTTTACCTGGATTCCACGTAACTACATGCTGCTCGCCAACACGCCTTGGTATGTGTTTTTTGCGGCCATTGGCCTGGGGCTTTTTGGCATGGCGCTGGGCTATGTGCTGGCGCGGGTGCTCAAACAAGACCCCAACCGCAGCCGCACCATCGCGTTGGAAACAGGTATACAAAACGGTCCCTTGGCGGTGCTCATAGTGACTCTGAGTTTCACGGGCGCCATGCAGCAAGAGGTGTTGCTAATCCCGGTGCTGTACTCGCTCTTCATTGTGATTTCGTCGAGCATCGTGACACTGTTTTTCCGTCGCCAAAGCGAGCGCGAAGCGCTGGCGCGCGACCGCGCCAAAGACGGCTCGGTATTGGCCTCCTAAAGCAGGTTGCGGCGTCGCGGCGCCGCGTCCTCCGCTGACTTTCATCGGCTGGCTGGCCATGGATTGCGGATTGGGAAAACGTTGGGGAAGGTGGCGCGGGACAGCGCAAAAAAAGGCGCCTAAAGAAGAAAGGACTTAGCCCCTTGCGAAGCTAAGTCCTTGTTTCATATGGTCGGTGTGAAAGGATTCGAACCTTCGACCCCTTGCACCCCATGCAAGTGCGCTACCAGGCTGCGCCACACACCGAATCAGCGGGCAATTATAGCTTCATCCGCAGAGCGAAAGTGGCCGTCCAGCATCAGCAGGTCGCGAATTTCCAAGAGCTCGCGGCGCAGTTGTGCCGCATGCTCTGGAGGTTCCGGCGCGACGTAAAACACCGTGTTGTCAGCGAAGTCTGCCAGGCTGTCTCCATCGACCTCGATCACATCAACGCCCTCTAGCATGACCTCGCCGTTGCGTCGCTTGTCCCGCTCGGTTTGCATCAGCTCTTGCATTTTGTTGCGCGCACCGCTGATCGTGAAACCTTGGTCGTACAACAGATCGCGAATGCGGCGGATCATGAGCACTTCATGGTGCTGGTAGTAGCGGCGGTTGCCACGGCGCTTCATGGGGCGAAGCTGGGTGAACTCTTGCTCCCAGTAGCGCAGCACATGGGGCTTTACGCCGCACAAATCCCCTACCTCTCCAATTGTGAAGTAGCGCTTGGCCGGGATGGCGGGCAGTGAGTTCTCCATAGGCGTCGAAGATGGAACAGCGAAACCGGCGAGGTTACTCTAAGTTCGGTGGTGCGAAAAAAAAGTTTAGGCCGCTGACTTGGCCACCTTCTGCTTGAAGAAAATCGTCCGGGTTACCGCGCTGTGCGGTCGTCTTGGATGAGCTCCTTAAGCTTGTGGCTGGCATGGAAGGTCACCACACGGCGCGACTCGATGGGGATGGCCTCACCGGTGCGGGGGTTGCGTCCAGGCCGGGGAGCTTTGCTGCGGATCTGAAAGTTTCCGAAGCTCGAGATTTTTACATCCGTGCCGTTGACCAAGCTGTCCGCAATCAGGTCAAAAAACGCGTCGACCATGTCCTTGGACTCGCGCTTGTTCAATCCAATTTGCTCAAACAACAGGTCGGCGAGCCGGGCCTTGGTTAGCGCCGGTGTCTCCAAGCTTTCAACTGAAATTTCCATAGCGTTTCCTATGCGGAGCGGACCGCGCACTAGCTGCGCTGGCGAGCGCCTAACGAGGTGGCCAACTGTGCGATCACCGCCGCGACCGCAGCGTCAATTTGCTCCTCGGTCAACGTGGCGGTGTCGCTGCCCAGTGTAAGACGCAGCGCCAAGCTGCGCTCCGGTGCACCCTGTTCCGGCGTTGCGTCTTTGCCCACCTTGGGCCGGTAGACATCGAACAACTGTGTATCGCGCAGCAAGCCCTGACTGGGCGCAGACCACACCGCCGCCATTAGGTCTGCGTGCTTCACGGAATCGTGCACAACCACGGCGATATCGCGCCCAACGGGTTGGAACTTGGCCACCGGCTTGAACTCGGGCACATCCCGCTTTAGCACTGCTTCGAGGTCCAGCTCAAAAACCACAGGCGCACAGGACAACTCGTACGACTGGCACCACTGCGGGTGGAGCTCACCCATATGGCCGATGGCTTTGCCGTCCACGAACACACTGGCGCATCGGCCTGGGTGCATCGCTGGATGGGCGCTGGCCGAAAACGTGGCCTTGCGCGGAGCCAGCAGTGCCTCCACATCACCCTTCACGTCAAAGAAATCGACGTCTTGGTCCTTGCGACCCCACTGCAGGGTGTCCGTGCCGCCACAGGCCAAACCTGCTACGCGCATGGGCTGATCGAAGCCTTGCACCGTGGTGTCGGTGTTCTCAACGCGCGCGTCGCGCAGGAACACGCGCCCCAGCTCAAACACCCGCACCCGCGCGGCCTTGCGTGCTTGGTTGAACTTTTGGACTTGCAACAGCGAGCCCAACAACGAAGAGCGCATCACGCCCATCTGGCTGGCAATTGGATTGAGTAACTTAATTGGATGGGGGTTGCCCGCGAGCTCATGCTCCCAGCGCTCGTCAACAAAGCTGAAGTTAATGGTCTCTTGGTAGCCCAGCGCAGCCAGGGTACGCCGCACCGTATGGGGGCTGCGCTGTGCCTCCGTTCGCACGCGAGCGGTAACGGGCGCAATGGGTGGCGTGTGCGGCAACAAGTTGTAGCCGACCATGCGCGCCACCTCTTCGATCAGGTCTTCCTCGATCTGCAGGTCAAAGCGGTAGGTCGGCGGCAACACCGTGATGGCGCCCTCGCTCTGCGTCAGCGGCAGACCAAGGCGTTGCAGTGCGTCAGCGCACTGCGCTTGGGTCAAAGGCATGCCAATGACTTTTGCAGCGCGTGCCACCCGCAAGGTGACTGGCGTGGGGGCGGGCATGTTCACCTGCTGATCGTCGATGGGACCACAAGTGGTGTCAGCGGTGCCGCAAATCTCCAAGATGAGTTGGGTGATGCGCTCGATGTGTTGGACCGTGGTACTGGGGTCAACACCGCGCTCAAATCGGTGTCCTGCATCGGTAGAAAAGTTGAACCTGCGCGAGCGCCCGGCTACCGCCTTTGGCCACCAAAACGCAGCTTCTAGGTACACATGCTGGGTGCTGTCCGAGACCGCAGTTGCATCGCCGCCCATGATGCCGGCCAAGGACTCTAGTTGTGCTTCATCGGCAATCACCCCTACGCTGCCATCGACGGTGACAGTGCTGCCGTTGAGCAGCTTGAGCTGCTCGCCTGCCCTGCCCCAACGCACCATCAGTGCGCCTTGGAGTTTGTCGAGGTCGAAGATGTGGCTCGGACGACCCAACTCAAACATCACGTAGTTGGAGATATCGACCAAGGCGTTGACGCTGCGCTGCCCGCAACGTGCCAGTCGATCCACCATCCAGGCGGGCGTCTTGGCAGCAGCATTGAGATGGCGTACGACCCGCCCTGAGAACCGGCCGCACAGGTCGGGGGCTTCAATGGTGACGCGCACTGCATCCTGGTTGCCCACCGCTGCCGGGAGAAACTGTGGCGCGCACAGAGGCGCCCCGGTCAATGCCGAAAGCTCCCGCGCCACACCAAAAACGCTCAAACAGTGCGCGAGATTGGGCGTGAGTTTGAGGGTGAACAAGGTGTCGTCAAGTTGGAGGTACTCGCGCAGGTTTTGGCCCAAAGGTGCATCCTCGGGTAACTCCAGCAGGCCGCTGTGGTCTTGCGAAAGCTTCAGTTCGCTGGCCGAGCACAGCATGCCCTGACTGTCTACCCCCCGCAGTTGTCCCAGCCGAATCACGAACGGCTTGCCGTCTTCGCCGGGCGGAAGTACGGCACCTACCAACGCACAGGCAACCCGCAACCCAGCGCGCGCATTGGGCGCACCGCAGACAATACTGAGCGCGTGTTCTTGGCCGACATCGACGGTGCACACGCGCAAGCGGTC
>JBIIZY010000229.1:0-3727 GCA_044346035.1 Rhodoferax sp.
ACCACATACGCGGCGGTGTCCTTGAAACCATCGGGCAGATAAACGCCGGCAAACGACTCCACCAAACCGATCACCAGCCCGCCCACGATGGCCCCCGGCAAGCTGCCAAAGCCACCCACCACCGCAGCCGGAAAGGCCTTAAGGCCAATGAAGCCCATGTTGGCGTGGACAAAGGTGATGGGGGCCAGCAGCAGGCCCGCAATTGCCGCCACCGCCGCCGCCAAAGCCCAGGCAATGCCGTTGAGCCTTTGTACCGGGATGCCCATGTAGTAGGCCGCCAGCTGGTTCTGCGAGGCCGCCTGCATGGCAATGCCCAGCTTGGTGTAACGAAACAGCGCAAACAGCAGCGCGCACAGCACGGCGGTGGCGGCAATCACCGCCATGTGCTCCACATTGAGAATGAGCGCGCCTACGCCCATCGCGTCGCCGCCAAACTTCCAGATCTCGTCTTTGTAGGGCACGGGCAGCGCCTGGGTGTCGGTGCCGATATCGGGAATCATGGTGACCAAACCGCGCACCACATAGGCAATGCCGATGGTCAACATCACCACCGAAAACGCCGGCTGGCCCAGGACCGGGCGAATCACCATGCGCTCCAGCAGCATGCCAAAAATGGCCATGCCAGCCACCGTGGACAGCACCGTGATCCAGTAGGGAAAGCCCAGCATGGTCAGCCCCACCAGGCCACCAAAGGCGCCCAGCATCATCAGCTCGCCCTGGGCAAAACTGACGGTCTCGGTCGCCTTGTAAATGAGCACGAAGCCCAGCGCAATCAGCCCGTAAATGCACCCCTGTGCAATACCGCTGATCAGCAGTTGAAGAACCTGCACGTTGTCTCCCATTGGATGAACCTCCGTTTATAGAGGGACGGCAGCGATTCGCCGATAGGGTTCACACCGATGGATTGCTGCAAGCTTGTGTGCGCCTGCTGCACGTTGCGGGCTTTTTAGAGCGCAGTAGCAGGTCTTTCGTGGGCCGTGCCGGCCTTGTGCTGTGGCAATAGCCCTGCACCCGAAGGGGCGTTAATATATGTATATTTGTACAGTGTTTTTCTGTGTCAGCTACCGCCTGCCGCTGACACCTCCTGCCAACCCCAAGCCCTTACTGCCACCCAGCCTGTTTTGTGCCATGTCCTTGTTTTCACCCCTCGCCGATGAAAGCGCAGCAGCGCTGCATGCCGGTGTGTGGCATGCGCATGCGCTGGCGCAATCCACGGCACCGGTGCAGCCCACCGGCCATGCCGCGCTCGACGCCGAGTTGCCCGGCGCTGGTTGGCCGGTGGGGGCCTTGATCGAGGTCTTGCAAGCCGAAGGCCTGCATGCCGAATGGCGCCTGCTCTCGCCCGCCCTGGCCGCTTGCGGCGACGGGCCGCTGGCACTCGTTGGCCCGCCCCATGTGCCCTTTGCCCCCGCGCTGGCAGCACAGGGCTTGCCCTGCCATCGCTTGCTGTGCATCTGGGCGCAATCTACTGCGCAGCGCCTGTGGGCCGCCGAGCAGTTGCTGCGCTGCGCAGCGGTAGACGCGGTACTGCTCTGGCTGCCAGAGCGCCACAGCGCGGCGGTGCGCAGCGACGCATTGCGCCGGCTGCACATGGCCGCAGCACAGCACCACAAATTGTTTTTCCTGATGCGCCCCGCCTCGGCCCAGCACACGGCTTCGCCAGCGGTGCTGCGCTTGCACCTCAGCGCGCAATCCAATCCTGTGCCCATTGCCGTACCCGGCGCACCAACCGAAGCACCATCCGAAGCACCATCCGAAGCGCCATCCGAAGCGCCACCTGGCGCACAGTTCGACGTGCCACCCAGCGCATCCCTCGCCGACTCCCTCGCTGCGTCCCCCGTCGCGTTCCCCGCTGCGCACCACAGCGCATGTATGGACCCACTGCAGGTGCACCTGCCCAAACGCCGTGGCCCGCCACTCGTCCACAGCCTGCACTTGCACGCCCGCTGCCCAGCCCTGCAGCTGCTGCTGGCAACTTCCAAGCCCCATGCACTGGATTGCACTCCTGCCTGAGACCGCTGCCTCCTGCGGCACAGTGACGGATGGCGCTGCGACCGACACCGCAGCGACCGACACCGCAGCGCTGGTCGATGCCGTCACCGCCCTGGGCTGGTGGGCCTTGCGCTTTACCCCCATGGTCGCGCGGCTCGAAGAAGCCCTGGTGCTGGAGGTTTCGGGTAGCGAGCGCCTGTTTGGGGGACGCGACGCCTTGGTGCAGCGCCTGCTGGCGCATCCGCCCGCACCCTGCCCCATGCGCCACGCACAAGGAGCCAGCGCGCTCGTGGCCCTGGCCCGCATTCGCTGTTCGCAGGCCGAATTGCCCACCAACGCGCTGCCCGCCGATGACCTGCCACTGCACACCCTGAGCGCTGCTGCGGCCCACCTACCAGCGCTGGCGCGCCTGGGGTGCCAGCGCTGGGGCCAGTTGCGCGCCTTGCCCCGCGCCGGGGTGGCCCGCCGTTTTGGTGCCGAACTGCTGGCCGCCTTGGACCGTGCGTATGGCAGCGCGCCCGAGGTCTACCCGTGGCTGACGCTGCCCGAGGTGTTCGATGCTGCGCTGGAGTTCAGCACCGGTGTCGAGTCGGCACCGGCCTTGCTGTTTGGCGCCCGCCGCTTGCTTGCGCAATTGCAGGTGTGGCTGCGTGCACGCCAGCGCGGCGCATTGGCGCTGGAGCTGCTGTGGGACTACGACGCCCGCCGTGGCACCGCACGCCAAGGGCGGCTGGCGCTGCGCACCGCCCAAGCCACCCAAGACATGCAGCACCTGCAGCGCCTGTTGGCAGAGCAGCTCGCGCAGGTACGTCTGGTAGCGCCGGTGCTGCACCTGCGCCTGCGCACCCTGCAAACCCAAACGCTGGGCACCGACAGCCTGAGCCTGCTGCCCCAGGATCTGCGCACCGGTGACGAACTGCACCAGACCCTGGAGCGGTTGCAGGCACGCTTGGGCAAGGGCGCGGTGTGCCGCGTCCAAGCGCAGGCCAGCCACACGCCAGAGCGCATGCAGCAGTGGCTGCCCTGGAGCGGCACACCGGCACCCAAGGCTTCGTCACCATCCCCCGCCCATGCCGCGCTGTACCCCAGCTGGTTGCTGGAGCCACCACTGAAGCTGCCAGTGCGCGCGCACCGCCCGCACTACCACGGCCCCCTGTCTCTGCTGGCCGGGCCACAGCGCCTGGAAGCCGACTGGCTCGAAGGCGCCCCCGCACTGCGCGATTATTTTGTGGCGCACAGCCCGCAAGCCGGCCTGGTCTGGGTCTACCGCGAGCGCCCCACCCACACCCACCCGGACACCGCCTTGGGCTGGTATCTGCATGGGGTGTTTGCGTAGTGGGGGGGTACGCGGGTCACTTCTGTGCTTCGCTGTGAAATTGTGGGATGCATCAAGGGCTGCGAAATAACTCAGATGCCAACGAGATGCTCACTTACTTTAACCATGGCACACTTTGACAATGAACAAGTCGGATATCGACCGTCTCGGTGAGCGCTTGCGGGCAACAGTGACTCCTGAGGATCTGACCTTGCTAGATGCTTACCGTCGGAGCTTTCGACAAGCCTACGACACGGTGGTTGATCGCATCCGCTTGGAGACGGGTCTTGAAGCGAGTGGCCGTCCGGCGAAGTCCACGTCCGCAATTGTGGACAAGCTTCGGCGTGGAAGCATGCGGTTCACGCAGATGCAAGACATCGCTGGTTGCCGAATTATTGTGCCGGATACCATAACCCAGGC
>JBIIZY010000005.1:0-44138 GCA_044346035.1 Rhodoferax sp.
TCACCGGCAAGGCCCCGGCCCCCATGCCCGAGCGCATTTCGCCCTGGGGCATTTACGACGTGTTTGCCGTCCAGGACAACGCGCAGATTTTTCTGGCGGTGGTCGGCGATACGCAGTGGGGCGTTTTCTGCAAGGCCTTTGGTTACGCCGACCTGGCCGCCGATGCCCGCACCGCCACCAACAACGACCGGGTGCGCGCCCGCAGTTGGCTGATTCCGCTGCTGCGTGAGCGGCTGGCGCAGCACAGCGCCCAAGAGTTGGCTGCGGTCTTTGAGGCGCACGGACTGCCGTTCGCGCCCATCACCGACCCCCAGCATTTGTTTGTAGACCCGCACCTGCAGCAAACCGGCGGCCTGGCCCCCATGGAACTGCCCGATGGCCGCCCCACCAACGTGCCCTTGTTGCCGCTGACCTTGGACGGCCAGCGCTTGGGCTTGCGCCACAACCCGCCCAAGCTCGACGAGCACGGGCTGGAGATCGTGCGCAGCCTGGGTTACGCAGAGGACGAAATCACTGCCATGCGCAACGAAGGCATTCTGCGCTCTGCCGCGTTTGAGGCAGCGCAGGCAGGCGAGGCCGCCGCACCACACACGCCGCCCGCACAACACACGCCGCCCGCGCCGCCCGCGCCATGAGCAAGCTCAAGCAACTCGAATCCTTCGTGTCGATTGCCCAGCGCGGCAGCCTGACCGCGGCAGCCCATGCAGAGGGCGTGGCACCCGCCATCATGGGCCGCCGGCTGGATGCATTGGAAGAGCGCTTGGGCGTGAAGCTGCTGTTGCGCACCACCCGGCGCATTACGCTGACCCACGAAGGCAGCGCGTTTTTGGAGGACTGCCAGCGCATCTTGGCCGACCTGGCCAACGCCGAGGCCAGCGTGAGCGCAGGCGGTATCAAAGCCAGCGGCCACCTGCGCACCACAGCGCCTGCCGGTTTTGGGCGCCGCCATGTGGCGCCGCTGGTGCCGCAGTTTCAAGCCTTGCACCCGGAAGTCACCATCTCGCTCAACCTCAGCGACCGTGTGGTGGACCTCGCCGCCGAGGGCTTTGACTGCGCGGTGCGGGTGGGCGACCTGCCAGACTCTTCCATGGTGAGCGTGCGCATGGCCGACAACCGCCGTTTGTGTGTGGCGTCACCGTCGTTTCTGGCGCGCCACGGCACGCCGCAAACACCAGCCGATTTGCTGCGCTTGGACTGCCTGACGCTGTCTAGCGACGCATCCCAAACCCGTGGCTGGGCGTTTCGCAACCAACCCGGTGGCGAAACGGGCGTGAGCTACCTCAAACCGGCCGGGCCACTGGACTGCTCGGACGGCCAGGTGCTGCACGATTGGTGCCTGGCCGGCTACGGCATCGCCTGGCGCAGCACCTGGGAGGTAGAAGCCGATATTGCAGCGGGACGGCTGGTGCCTTTGCTAGAAGCCTACGCCGCGCCACCCAACGGCATCTATGCGGTGTTTCCGCAGCGCAAGCACTTGCCCCTGCGCGTGCGGCTGTGGATCGAACACCTCAAGCAGCACTTCGGTTCGCCCGAGTTTTGGAAGGTGCCGGCCGCAAGCTAGCAGGTGTGGCCGGTGCCGCTGGAGCCTACGCGCCAAACTCCAAACCCAGTGTGTGCGCCCGTTCGCGCGCGGCGTGCATGGCGGCGATGAAGTGGTCTTTGACTTGGCTGTGCTCCATGGCGCTGATGGCGGCGTGCGTGGTGCCGCCCTTGGAGGTAACGCGTTGGCGCAGTACTTCGGGTGGTTCGGTGGATGCCTTTGCCAGTTCGCCCGCGCCCAAGCAGGTGGCCACCGCGAGTTGGTGGGCTTGTTGCGGCGCCAGTCCCATTTGCACACCGGCGCTGGTCATAGCCTCCATGAAAAAAAACATGTACGCCGGTCCCGAACCCGAAATTGCGGTGACTGCGTCGAGCTGCTCTTCTTGGTCTAGCCACAAAAAATCTCCGGTGGTGCCGATCACCTGCTCAGCCCACTTGCGGTCTGCTGGCGTGACGGCTGGGCGGGCGCACAGCGCGGTGATGCCTTTGCCAATCAGGGCGGGCGTATTGGGCATGCTGCGGATGACGCGCTCGTTGCCCAACCACTGCGCGATGGTTGCGCTGCGGATGCCCGCGGCGACGCTGAGGTGCAGTGCGCGCGCGGTGTAGGGATGCACTGCCGCAGCTGCCTCCTTGAATACCTGGGGCTTCACCGCCCAGACCACCAATCCTGCGCGCTGCAGCGTGGCATCGGCGTGCTCCAAAGCGTCAACGCTCAGGGCGTTGCGCAGTGTTTCGCGGGCTGGTGCAAACGGTTCGACCACGGTGAGCTTGTCCAAGCCAAAGCCTTGCCGCAGCAGCCCGCCAATGAGGGCGCTGGCCATGTTGCCGCCGCCGATGAATGCAATCTGTTCGTCCATGGATGTGTTCCTTGCGCCAAGCGCCGCATGTGGTGGATGGGTATGTGTGAATGTGTGTTGTTGGTGTTTGCCATCTTCTGGGCAGCGCGTTACCGCATCTGCGCCACCGCGCACAACGCTGCCCGCAACACCGCTGGACGCATGCATGGCAGCGCGCAAGGCGCCTTGCGCACGATCAGAGCACCGCTTGGCGCACTGCATGTTCCCATTCGCCCATGCGTTGTGCTGCTGCGTCGCGGGACAAAGTGGGCTCGAAGCGGCGCTCTGCGCGCCACAAAGCCGCCAGCTCATCCGTGTTGCGGTACACCCCGGTGGTAAGCCCCGCAAGGTAGGCTGCGCCCAGCGCTGTGGTCTCGGTAACGGCTGGGCGCACCACCGCGATCCCCAGCAAATCGGCCTGCATTTGCATCAGCAAATCGTTGACACAGGCGCCGCCGTCCACCCGCAGTTCGGTCAGTGGCGCGCCGCCGCCCTGTGCCGCATCGCGCGCCATCGCTTGCAGCAGCGCCGCACTTTGGAAGGCAATGCTTTCCAGCGCCGCGCGCGCAATGTGGGCCAGCGTGGTGCCGCGCGTGAGCCCGGTGATGGTGCCGCGTGCGTCGGGCTTCCAGTAGGGCGCGCCCAGGCCGGTGAACGCCGGCACGACCATCACGCCGCCGCTATCGGGCACGCTTTGCGCCAGCGCCTGCACTTGGTGGCTGGCTTCGATCGCGTGCAGCCCATCGCGCAGCCACTGCACCACGGCACCGCCAACAAACACGCTGCCTTCCAACGCAAACTCGGGGTTGACCGTGGTTTGCGCTGCGCTGGTGGTGATGAGGCCGTTCTCCGAGGCTTGAAAGCGTTGGCCGGTGTGCATCAGCATGAAGCAGCCGGTGCCATAGGTGTTTTTGGCCATGCCCGGCGCAAAGCAGGCCTGGCCGAACAGGGCACTCTGCTGGTCGCCAGCGACGCCGCCAATCGCAACCGGGTGGCCCAACAGCGCGGGCAGCACGGTGCCGAATTGCGAAGCCGAGGGCTGCACCGCAGGCATCAGCTTGGCTGGAATGTCCAACGCGGCGAGTAATTCGGCATCCCATTGGTTGGTGTGCACGTTAAAGAGCATGGTGCGCGACGCATTGCTCACATCGGTGGCATGCACTTCTCCGCCAGTGAGCTGCCAAATCAGCCAACTGTCGACGGTGCCAAACGCCAGCTCGCCACGCTCGGCCAGTTCGCGCGCGCCAAGCACGTTGTCCAGAATCCAATTAAGTTTGGTGCCTGAAAAGTAGGCGTCAATCAGCAGGCCGGTTTTTGCGCGAATGGCCTGCGAGAGCCCGCGCGCGCGCAGCGCAACGCAGGTCGGTTCGGTGCGGCGGTCCTGCCAGACGATGGCGTTGTGAATGGGCAGCCCGGTCTTGCGGCTCCAGACCACCGTAGTCTCGCGCTGGTTGGTGATGCCGACAGCGCGCACCGCACGGGCCGCAACGCCTGCTTTGGTCAGGGCCTCGCGCGCCGTGGCGAGTTGAATGCGCCAGATTTCCTCTGCGTCGTGCTCGACCCATCCGGGTTGCGGGTAGATTTGGGTCAACTCTTTTTGCGCGCTGGCGATGGTGTTGCCGTGTTCGTCAAACAGAATGCTGCGGGCGCTGGAGGTGCCTTGGTCGAGTGCGAGCAGGTAGGTCATCGGTGTCCCAAGAGTTCAGTGGTCTAATTTACCTTAGGCGTTCCCGCGGTTCCCTGTACGCCCGGGATGCCAAGCCCTCAGACCACCGACCTCGGGCGCCGCCGACCCCCAAATTGCAGCACCACATCCCAAGCCGACCAACTGATTTTTGACCATGCAATCCGCCGCCCCAGCACTGCCGACCCCGCGCGCCGAGTTGCTCGCACGTTTGGCCCAAAGCGAAGTGGCTGACATCGCGGTGGTCGGTGGTGGTGCTACCGGTTTGGGGGTGGCACTGGATGCCGCGGCACGGGGTTTGCGGGTGGTGCTGGTGGAGTCGCATGACTTTGCCAAAGGCACGTCCTCGCGCGCCACCAAGCTGGTCCATGGTGGTGTGCGTTACCTGGCGCAGGGCAACATTGCCCTGGTGCGCGAGGCGCTGCATGAGCGCACCACGTTGCTAGACAACGCGCCCTACCTGGCCCAGCCGCTGGCGTTCGTCATCCCCTCGTACCACTGGTGGGAAGTGCCGTTTTATGGCGCAGGCTTGACGGCATACGACTTGCTTGCGGGCAAGGCGGGGCTGGGGCGCACCGAGCTGATTGGCAAGACGCGCACCCAGGCCTTGCTGCCTGCGGTGCGGCCCGAGCATTTGAAGGGCGGCATCAAGTACTGGGATGGTCAGTTCAACGACGCCCGGCTCGCGCTGGCGCTGGCGCGTACCGCTGCGCTGCACGGGGCGTTGTTGTTGAACTACTGCCGCGCCGAGGGCTTGCTGTACGAGGCAGGCAAGGTCGCCGGCTTGCGCTGTGTCGATGCGCTAACCGGCGCCCCCTATCAGGTGCGGGCCCGGTGCGTGGTCAACGCTGCTGGCGTATGGGTTGACGGTTTGCGGGAGCAAGACGGTAAGGCACACCAGGCGCTGGGCGGCGCACCCGTCACGCCCATGGTGGCACCAAGCCAAGGCGCGCACCTGGTGGTGGACCGCGACTTGCTGGGTTCGGACACTGCGTTGATGGTGCCCAAAACTTCGGATGGCCGCGTTTTGTTCGCAGTTCCGTGGCTGGGCAAAGTGATATTGGGCACCACCGACACCCCCCGCAAAGACCTGGACCGCGAGCCGCTGGCGTTCGATGACGAGGTGGCATTCATTTTGGGCGAATCCGCCCGTTACCTGCGCCGCCCACCACGCCGGGGGGACGTACGTAGCATCTGGGTGGGCCTGCGCCCTTTGGTCAAGCCGCAAAGCGAAGACGCCACAACGACCAAGACCATCAGCCGGGAGCACACGGTAGTGGTCAGTCGAAGCGGCCTGGTCACCGTCACTGGCGGTAAATGGACCATGTACCGGGCAATGGCCGAGGATGTGTTGTCCACTTGCGTTGTCCACGGGTTGATTCCCGGCGGGTCGGCGTCGCGTACACAGCACCTGCGTTTGGTGGGTTGTGCAGAAGCGGGCGGCGAGGTGCCCGTGTCTATCAGCGCGCCGCCGGGCTTGCATTCATACGGCGCCGAAGCCCCACTGGTAGCTTCTATGCCCGGTGCCGCCAACCTGCTGTGCGATGGCTTAACGGAAGCTATGGTCCGGTTCGCGGCACGCTGCGAGTACGCAATCACCGTGGAGGATGTGCTTGCGCGCCGGTCTCGCTTGCTTTTTTTGGACGCGCGCGCAGCCATGGGCTTAGCAGGGCGCGTAGCGGCCATCCTTGCGCAAGAGACGGGGCTGGACCCGCAGCCAGAGGCCTTCAGAGTGCTTGCACACCAATATTTGCTGCAGCCGTAAAAAATCTGGACGACCTGGCGAAATCTGTGCATAATGGCGGGCTTCGCTTGAATAAAGCTTGAAGGCTCTGCCCAATTGAGCGCCGTGCGAGTGGTTTGCGCGGCGAGCAACGGGCCCAAGACTGGCTTGGAGCGCATCCTGTAGTCCATCAACATGGCAAACAGGCGCGCACCGGGTGCAAGTTGGGAATAAAGAAATGATCCAAACTGAATCTCGACTGGAAGTCGCCGACAACACCGGCGCCAAATCCGTGCTTTGCATCAAGGTGCTCGGCGGATCGAAGCGTCGCTACGCAAGTGTTGGCGACATCATCAAAGTAAGCATCAAAGAAGCTGCTCCGCGCGGACGCGTCAAAAAAGGCGAGGTCTACAGCGCGGTGGTGGTGCGCACCGCCAAGGGAATCCGCCGCAACGACGGTTCCCTGGTCAAGTTTGATGGCAACGCTGCGGTGCTTCTTAATGCCAAGCTGGAGCCCATTGGCACCCGTATTTTTGGACCCGTTACGCGCGAGCTGCGCACCGAGCGGTTCATGAAAATCGTGTCCTTGGCGCCAGAAGTTTTGTAAGGACAAGCCATGAACAAGATTCGTAAAGGCGACGAAGTCATCGTGATCGCTGGCCGCGACAAGGGCAAGCGTGGAAAAATCGCTCTGCGTGCTGACGACTCCCATGTGGTGGTAGACGGTGTCAATGTAGTCAAAAAGCACACCAAACCCAATCCCATGAAGGGCGTTGCCGGTGGCATCGTTCAAAAGACCATGCCCATTCACCAGTCGAACGTCGCAATTTTCAATGCGGCCACTGGCAAGGCGGATCGGGTGGGTATCAAATTGTTGGCCGATGGCAAGCGCGTTCGCGTTTACAAGTCCAGCGGCGAAGAAATCAAGGCGGCATAACCATGGCACGTTTTCAAGAGCATTACCGCGACAAGGTGGTCCCTGAGCTGACTGCCAAATTTGGCTACAAGTCGCCTATGCAGGTGCCGCGTCTCACCAAGATCACTCTCAATATGGGTGTGAGTGAGGCGGTCGCTGACAAAAAAGTAATGGACAACGCAGTTGCAGACCTGACCAAGATTGCTGGCCAAAAGCCAGTGGTCACCAAGTCCAAAAAAGCGATTGCTGGCTTCAAGATCCGCGAGGGCCAAGCAATTGGTTGCATGGTGACTTTGCGTGGCGTCCAAATGTACGAGTTCTTGGATCGCTTTGTTACCGTGGCTCTGCCCCGTGTACGCGACTTTCGCGGCATATCCGGTCGGGCGTTTGATGGCCGCGGTAACTACAACATCGGCGTGAAAGAGCAGATTATTTTTCCCGAAATTGAGTATGACAAGGTGGATGCCTTGCGTGGACTCAATATCAGTATCACCACGACCGCAAAATCAGACGAAGAAGCCAAGGCGCTTTTGGCTGGCTTTCGCTTCCCCTTCAAGAACTGAGGTGACCAGTGGCTAAGATGGCTTTAATCGAGCGCGAGCTCAAACGTGACAAGTTGGCTGCCAAGTACGCAAAAAAGTATGCGGAGCTGAAATCGGTGGCTACAGATTTCAAGCGGACAGACGATGAGCGCGCTGCAGCGCGGCTGGGCTTGCAAAAGCTGCCGCGCAACGCAAACCCCACGCGCCAGCGCAACCGTTGTTCGATCACGGGGCGGCCTCGCGGCACGTTTCAGCACTTCGGTCTGGCGCGCGCAAAGATCCGTGAGATGGCGTTCGCCGGAGAAATTCCTGGCGTCGTCAAAGCCAGTTGGTAAGCGGCAGGAGAAGCAATTATGAGTATGAGTGATCCCATCGCCGACCTGCTGACACGCATTCGCAATGCGCAAATGGTGGCCAAAACAAACGTAACGGTGCCGTCTTCTAAAGTGAAAGTGGCCATTGCGCAGGTGCTCAAGGAAGAGGGTTACATTGATGGCTTCAAGGTGTCCACCGAAGGTGGTAAATCGGAGTTGTCGATTGCATTGAAGTACTACGCTGGCCGCCCGGTGATTGAGCGTATTGAGCGCGTGAGCCGTCCGGGCCTGCGTGTGTACCGCGGCAGTGGCGTGATTCCCCAAGTCCAAAACGGCTTGGGCGTAGCCATTGTCACCACCCCCAAGGGCGTCATGACTGACCGCAAAGCCCGCGCCTCTGGCGTTGGTGGCGAAGTCCTGTGCTACGTCGCTTAAGCCTGCGAGGAGAATAATTTATGTCCCGTGTAGGTAAATTGCCCGTTCATATTCCAGCTGGCGTAGATGTGTCTGTGAAGGCGGATCAAATCAGTGTCAAGGGCGCAGGCGGCGTTTTGAACTTGGCCCAAAGCCAGTTGGTGACTGTCACAAGCGATGCAGGTAAGCTGAGTTTTGTGCCTGCCAATGCATCGCGCGAAGCCGACGCCATGTCCGGAACCATGCGTCAGTTGGTTAACAACATGGTGGTCGGTGTTTCCAAGGGTTTCGAGAAAAAGCTGAGCCTCGTTGGTGTGGGTTACAAAGCCCAGGCTGCGGGTGCGAAGTTGAATTTGGCGGTGGGTTACTCGCATCCGGTGAATATCGAGATGCCAGCAGGCATTACGGTGGCGACACCGTCCCCTACGGAGATTGTGATTAAAGGCGCAGACCGCCAGCGTGTCGGTCAAGTTGCTGCGGAGATTCGTTCTGTGCGTCCGCCCGAGCCCTACAAGGGCAAAGGAATTCGTTACGCGGACGAAAAGATCACGATCAAAGAAACCAAGAAGAAATAAGGATCTGCACTATGTTGACCAAAAAAGAGCAACGTCTTCGCAGGGCGCGTCAAACGCGCATCCGTATTGCCGCTCAGGGGGTTGCCCGCTTGACGGTCAATCGCACCAATCTGCACATCTACGCCAGTGTGATCTCCGGCGACGGCGCCAAGGTGATTGTTTCCGCTTCGACTGCCGAGGCCGAAATGCGCAAGACTTTGGGCGCAGCTGGAAAGGGCGGCAACGTTGCTGCGGCGCAGCTCGTCGGCAAGCGCGTTGCTGAAAAAGCCCGCGCAGCCGGTGTGGAAAAGGTTGCGTTTGACCGTGCAGGTTTTGCGTATCACGGCCGTGTCAAGGCGCTGGCGGACGCGGCGCGTGAAGCTGGCTTGCAGTTCTAAGCAGATCGGAAATCACTATGGCTAAAGTTCAAGCAAAAATGCAAGGTAAGGCCGAGGGCCCTGAGGACGGTCTGCGCGAAAAGATGATCGCCATCAACCGCGTGACCAAGGTGGTAAAGGGTGGTCGTATTCTCGGTTTCGCGGCGCTCACCGTCGTGGGCGATGGTGATGGGCGTATTGGCATGGGCAAGGGCAAGTCGAAAGAAGTGCCAGCTGCCGTGCAAAAGGCCATGGAAGAAGCCCGTCGCAACATGCTCAAAGTTTCGTTGAAGAACGGCACCATCCACCACCAGGTGATGGGCCATCACGGTGCCGCCAGTGTGATGATGGCACCGGCGCCCAAGGGTACCGGAATCATTGCAGGCGGACCGATGCGTGCGGTGTTTGAGGTGCTTGGCATCACCGACATCGTTGCCAAGAGCCACGGTTCGACCAACCCGTACAACATGGTGCGGGCCACCCTCGATGCATTGTCGGTTTCGACCACACCCGCCGAAGTCGCCGCCAAGCGTGGCAAGACGGTAGAAGAACTCTTCGCATAACGGAGCGCATGATGACAACACAAGCAACCGTCAAGGTGCAGCTGGTGCGTAGCCCCATTGGCTGCAAGCAATCCCACCGCGCTACTGTGCGCGGTTTGGGTCTTCGCAAGATGGGAAGCCAAAGCGAATTGCAAGACACGCCCGCAGTGCGCGGAATGATTAACAAGATCAGCTATCTGGTCAAAGTGCTCTAAGAGGTTTGTGATGGAACTCAACGACATCAAGCCAGCCGCCGGTGCCAAGCACGCCAAGCGTCGCGTGGGTCGTGGTATCGGCTCTGGCCTGGGAAAAACCGCAGGCCGCGGCCACAAGGGGCAAAAGTCGCGTTCTGGCGGCTACCACAAGGTTGGTTTTGAGGGCGGTCAAATGCCCATGCACCGCCGTCTTCCCAAGCGGGGTTTCAAGTCGCATCTGCTGAAGTTCAATGCCGAGATTACGTTGGCGTCGTTGGATGCCTTGGGCTTGACTGACGTGAACTTGGTCGTTCTAAAGCAGTCCGGCTTGGTTGGAGAAATCGCAAAAGTGGTCAAGGTGATTCACACTGGTGCTATTGCTCGCGCAGTCAATCTGAGTGGAATCGGTGCAACCGCACGTGCGAAGGCAGCCATCGAAGCCGCTGGCGGCCGGGTTGAGTAACCAACTCTGATTTCTTAAGAGATACCTACGTGGCAAGCAACGCAGCGCAAATCGCAAAGACGGGCAAGAGCGGAGACCTCCTGCGGCGGCTGGTTTTCTTGTTGCTGGCTTTGGTGGTCTATCGCATTGGGGCGCACATTCCAGTTCCTGGAATCGACCCGGCGCAGTTGCAGCAGCTCTTCAAGAGTCAGGCCGGTGGCATATTGAGCCTGTTCAATATGTTCTCCGGTGGCGCCCTGTCGCGATTCACTGTTTTTGCTCTCGGGATCATGCCTTATATATCGGCATCGATCATCATGCAGTTGCTCACTTACGTTGTGCCGACCTTTGAGCAACTCAAGAAAGAAGGCGAAGCAGGGCGCAGAAAAATCACCCAGTACACCCGCTATGGAACGCTAGGCCTGGCGCTGTTTCAGTCGCTTGGTATCGCCGTGGCGCTTGAGTCGTCGGCCGGTTTGGTTATTTCCCCTGGATTTGGTTTTCGCATTACTGCGGTGATTACATTGACCGCGGGAACCATGTTTCTGATGTGGTTGGGCGAGCAAATCACTGAGCGCGGTTTGGGTAACGGCATCTCTATCCTGATTTTTGGCGGCATTGCCGCTGGTTTGCCCAGTGCAATTGGCGGCTTGCTCGAGCTGGTGCGTACGGGCGCAATGAGCATTATCGTGTCCATGTTGGTGGTGGTTTTGGTCGTTGCGGTGACCTACTTTGTGGTTTTTGTCGAGCGTGGGCAGAGAAAGATACTGGTCAATTATGCGCGGCGTCAGGTGGGCAACAAGGTGTATGGCGGTCAGTCTTCGCACCTGCCACTGAAGCTGAACATGGCTGGCGTGATCCCTCCCATATTCGCTTCGTCGATTATCCTGCTGCCCGCAACCGTAGCCAATTGGTTTAGCGCTGGCGAATCGACGAATTGGCTCAAGGATATTGCTGGAATGCTCAGCCCTGGCCAGCCGGTCTATGTGATGTTTTACGCTGCCGCAATTGTGTTTTTCTGTTTTTTCTACACAGCCTTGGTCTTCAACAGCCGTGATACCGCAGACAACCTAAAGAAAAGTGGCGCGTTTATTCCTGGAATTCGTCCCGGAGATCAGACCGCCAAGTACATAGACCGTATTCTGTTGCGCCTCACGATGGCTGGTGCTATCTACATCACGTTTGTTTGTCTATTGCCCGAGTTTCTTATCTTAAAGTACAACGTGCCGTTCTACTTCGGTGGAACTTCCTTGCTAATTATTGTGGTGGTGACCATGGATTTCATGGCGCAGGTTCAGAATTATTTGATGTCGCAGCAGTATGAGTCACTGCTCAAGAAGGCTAACTTTAATCCGTGATGCAATGCGCGGGTGCTTGTTCCATGCGAAGCGCTAGGGGCTTCGCGGATACATAGATATGTGGTGTTTGTAAAGCGGTAACACCGTAACCGATTGGGATGTTTTTAGGAGATAGTTATGAAAGTTTCGGCTTCGGTCAAAAAAATTTGCCGTAACTGCAAAATCATTCGGCGCAAGGGCGTGGTGCGTGTAATCTGCACAGACCCGCGTCACAAGCAGCGTCAAGGTTAATTGCAAGAGTTTTAGAGGACGAATATGGCACGTATCGCAGGCATCAACATTCCGCCGCAACAGCATTCTGAAATCGGTTTGACCGCGATTTTCGGAATCGGCCGGGCGCGCGCTCGCAAAATTTGCGAGGCGTGTGGCATCGCTTACTCCAAAAAAGTCAAGGATTTGACTGATGGCGACCTAGAAAAAATCCGCGACCAAATTGCCCAGTTCACCATCGAGGGCGACTTGCGCCGTGAAACGACCATGAACATCAAGCGTTTGATGGATATTGGTTGCTACCGCGGCTTTCGCCATCGCCGTGGCTTGCCCATGCGTGGCCAGCGCACCCGTACCAATGCACGCACACGCAAAGGCCCGCGCAAGGCCGCTGCATCTTTGAAGAAATAATGGGATAACCCACCATGGCAAAAGCACCTTCCAATACTGCGGCACAACGTGTTCGTAAGAAAGTCCGCAAAAACGTTGCGGACGGCATTGCGCACGTCCACGCCTCCTTTAATAACACCATCATCACCATCACCGACCGCCAGGGCAATGCGCTTTCTTGGGCGTCGTCGGGTGGCCAAGGCTTCAAGGGGTCTCGCAAGTCCACCCCTTTTGCAGCGCAGGTTGCGTCTGAAGTCGCCGGTCGCGCGGCACTGGAGCAAGGAATCAAGAACCTTGACGTTGAAATCAAGGGCCCCGGTCCTGGCCGTGAGTCGTCCGTGCGTGCTTTGGCCGCGCTGGGCATTCGCATCAATTTGATCGCCGATGTCACGCCCGTTCCCCACAATGGTTGCCGCCCTCAAAAGCGCCGCCGCATTTAATCTCAACAAGCCCACCGCTGCCGGTTTCGGCCTGCAGCTCCCGCACCGTGCGTGCGGCAGATGACATAAAAGGAAGTTCAAGTGGCACGCTATCTCGGCCCCAAGGCCAAACTATCTCGCCGTGAAGGCACGGACCTTTTTCTCAAGAGCGCACGCCGCGCCATTGGAGACAAGGCCAAGTTCGACTCGAAGCCCGGGCAGCACGGGCGCACATCAGGCGCACGTACCTCGGATTACGGCTTGCAGCTTCGCGAGAAGCAAAAGGTGAAGCGCATGTACGGCGTGTTGGAGCGGCAGTTCCGCCGCTACTTTGAGGAAGCGGATCGCCGCAAAGGTAACACCGGCGCGAACCTCTTGTTCTTGTTGGAGTCGCGTCTGGACAACGTGGTCTACCGCATGGGCTTTGGCTCTACCCGCGCTGAAGCACGTCAGTTGGTGTCGCACAAGGCGGTGACAGTCAACGGCAGCTCCGTCAACATCCCGTCTTTCATGGTGAAGGCCGGTGATGTGGTCGCTTTGCGCGAAAAATCCAAAAAGCAAAACCGTGTCGTGGAAGCATTGCAACTGGCCGCGCAAGTGGGCATGCCTTCTTGGGTGGAAGTGCATGCTGATAAGGCCGAGGGTACGTTCAAGGGCGTGCCCGACCGTGACCAGTTTGGGGCAGACATCAACGAATCGTTGATCGTTGAGTTGTATTCGCGCTAACCAGTAGCGCCTTCGTTTTCGTTCCTCGGCGGCAGGGCACTGTCGCTGGGGTGCTTCACCAGCCTTACTGACGTAACGAGTCGGGGGTATTGAGAGGAAGTTTGCATGCAAAACAGTTTGCTAAAGCCCAAATCCATCAGCGTCGATCAACTTGGTCCCAACCGGGCCAAGGTGACACTTGAGCCGTTCGAGCGTGGCTACGGCCACACCTTGGGTAACGCATTGCGCCGGGTTCTGTTGTCGTCGATGCCCGGTTTTGCGGCCACGGAAGTGACCATTGCTGGCGTGTTGCACGAGTACTCATCGATTGATGGCGTCCAAGAGGATGTGGTCAATATCTTGCTCAATCTCAAGGGCGTGGTCTTCAAGCTGCACAACCGCGAAGAAGTTACGCTCAGCCTTCGCAAGGACGCTGAGGGCGTGGTGACTGCGGCCGACATTCAAACCCCGCACGATGTGGAGGTAATCAATCCGGGCCACGTGATCGCGAACTTGTCGCACGGCGGCAAGCTGGACATGCAAATCAAAGTCGAAAAGGGCCGTGGTTATGTGCCCGGTTCGATGCGCCGCCACGGTGATGAGCCCAACAAGTCAATTGGTCGCATTGTGCTGGATGCGTCGTTCTCGCCTGTGCGGCGGGTGAGCTACACCGTGGAAAGTGCGCGCGTTGAGCAGCGCACCGACCTCGACAAGCTGGTCGTCGAAATCGAAACCAACGGCGCAGTCACCGCAGAAGACGCGGTGCGCGCCTCTGCCAAAATTTTGGTGGAGCAGCTGGTGGTGTTTGCGCAACTCGAAGGCAGCGAGCCTATGTTCCCGGCACCCACGCGCCAGAACTCGCAGTTTGATCCTATCCTGCTGCGTCCTGTGGACGAGTTGGAATTGACGGTGCGTTCGGCGAACTGCCTCAAGGCAGAAAACATCTACTACATCGGTGACCTCATCCAGCGAACCGAGAACGAGTTGCTCAAGACCCCCAACCTGGGCCGCAAGTCCTTGAATGAAATCAAGGAAGTTCTGGCCTCGCGCGGGCTCACGCTTGGCATGAAGCTCGAGAGCTGGCCGCCGGCCGCCCTCGAAAAACGCTGAGACAAGACGGATAGCGACTTTTATCTGCCCTTTTTGAAGGGCGTGCGCCGCGGTCAGTACCTGGTACGGCTGACCCATAACATACGGAAGGAAAACTATGCGCCACGGACACGGATTGCGAAAACTCAATCGCACTACATCGCATCGCTTGGCGATGCTTCGCAACATGATGAACTCGCTCATCGAGCACGAAGTCATCAAGACCACGGTGCCCAAGGCCAAAGAATTGCGCCGTGTGGTAGAACCGATGATCACACTGGCCAAAGAAGCTACCGTGGCCAACCGCCGCGTCGCTTTTGACCGCTTGCGCGACCGTGACAGTGTGACCAAGTTGTTCAATGAACTCGGCCCGCGTTTCAAGGCCCGCCCAGGCGGTTACACGCGCATCTTGAAGATGGGTTTTCGCGTGGGTGACAACGCGCCCATGGCCTTGGTCGAACTGGTGGACCGGCCCGAAAATACCGCCACGGAAGCGGCCGAAGTGAAGGCCCAGTAGGTTAGAATCTCCCTCTTACCGCGCGATGGAGCAGTCTGGTAGCTCGTTGGGCTCATAACCCAAAGGTCGGAGGTTCAAATCCTTCTCGCGCAACCACCCAACAGTGCGTCCTCTTGGACGAAAAAAGCCCACCTCCCCGTGGGCTTTTTTGTTTGCTGCGACCCAAGGGCCCACCCATGATTTTTCCCGCCGACGCTGACGTCATCTCCCACGGTATTCAACTGGCCGTGGCACCTGTTTTCTTGTTGACTGCGGTGGCAGGAATGATTGGTGTGGTGGCCAACCGGCTGGCGCGCATCATCGATCGCGCCCGCGTGGTCGAGGGGCGCCTTAAAGACAACGCGACCGGCTGCGATCCGGCGGCTGCATGGAAAGAGCTGGGCGAACTGCGCACCCGCGGCCTGCTGGCCAACAGCAGCATTGGTCTGCTTACGCTGTGTGCGATTTTGATTGGCGCCACCATCGTGGTGCTGTTTCTGGGGGAGACGGTGGACCTGCCGATGTTGCGTGCGTCCATCGTCAGTTTCCTGGCAGCACTGGTGAGCTTTATGCTGGCGCTGGGCTGCTTTTTTGCCGAGACGCTGATTGCCACCCGCCTACTGAACTTCGGCAAAAACAACGTACCAGCAACCAAGCCCAACTAGCTTGTTGATTTTTCCACCTGCACCGCGCAGTCGTAAAAGGTCGGGCCACCGCCCATGTCGGTGAGAAGTTGGCTGGTAAGCTCGTTGACGTTGTTACCGTCGAGTCCAAGTTTGCGCCACCACACGCCCAAGCCGTGGACCACACCAGGGCGGGCCCGCGCATTGACTTGTGCGGTGCAGCGGTAACTACCCCGGGCATTGAACACCCGTACCACATCGCCGCTGGAAATGCCGCGTGCGGCAGCGTCTTGGGCATGCAGCTCCAGCAGCGGCTCGCCCTCAATGTCGCGCAGGCTCTTTACGTTAACGAAGGTGCTGTTCAAAAAATTGCGCGCCGGCGGCGAGATCATCGCCAAGGGATATGCTGCGCCTGCCGTGGGTAGCTCGTGGTTTGGCAGGTAGTTGGGAACACCGTCCTGGCCCAGCGCTTGCAGCTGCGCGCTGAAAAACTCGCACTTGCCCGAGGCGGTCGGGAAGCCACCTTGGGCAAACGGCGCATCGGCCATGGGAATGCTGGCGAAGCCCTTCTCCAAGAGATCCCCAAAGCGTATGGCGGGCATGAACGCGGACTTTGCTATCGTCAAATCGTCTTCTTCAAAGCAGGGCTCGTCAAAGCCCATGTGTCGCGCAAGATCGCGAAAAATCTGGGTGTTGCTGCGGGCCTCGCCAACCGGCGCGATGCTGGGCCGGTTGAGCAATACATCGGTGTGGCCGTAGCTGGCGTGTACATCCCAGTGCTCGAGCTGGGTGGTCGCCGGAAGCAGGTAGTCGGCGAAATCGGCGGTGTCGGTCTGAAAGTGCTCCAGCACCACGGTGAAAAGATCCTCGCGTGCGAAGCCCCGTACCACGGAACCAGAATCGGGCGCGATGGCCACCGGGTTGCTGTTGTAAACCACCAGGGCCTGCACCTGCGGGCCGAACGCCGCACTGCTTGGGCGCTGCAAGTCCTGGCCGATGGTGCTCATGTTGATGCTGCGCGGTGTGCGACCGGCCAACAAATCGGGCCGCTGCAGCGCAGCCTTGTTGACCGGCGCAGCGCCCGACGCCGACAGCAGCACGCCACCGGCGCGGTGGCGCCATGCGCCCACCAGTGCAGGCAGGCAGGCAATGGCGCGCACCGCGTTGCCACCGCCGCGCACGCGCTGCAGCCCATAGTTCATGCGGATGGCAACCGGCGCGCCCGCGCGCGCTGTTTGCCCGTAGTCGCGCGCGAGATCGATGATCTCTTGCACACCGATGCCGCACACCTCGGCGGCGCGCTCAGGTGGCCACGCAAGCGCGCGTTCGCGCAGCGCATCCCAGCCCAGGGTGTGTTCGGCGATGTAGGCGTGGTCCAGCCAGTCGTTGCGGATGAGTTCGTGCATGAGCGACAGGGCCAGAGCCGCGTCGGTGCCAGGGCGCAGTGCGATATGCACATGGCATTTGTCAGCGGTTTCGGTACGCCGCGGATCAATGCACACCAGCCGCGCACCGAGGCGCTTGGCAGCTTGCACATGGCGCCAAAAATGGAGGTTGCTGGCGATCGAGTTGCTGCCCCAAATGAGGATCAGCTTGGACTCGGCAAAAAACTCGACCCGCATGCCCACTTTGCCGCCCAAGGTGTGCACCAGCCCTTCACCGCCGGCCGAGGCACACACCGTGCGCTCCAGCAAGGAGGCGCCAAGCTTGTGAAAAAAGCGCGCCGCCATGCTTTCGCCCTGGACCAGCCCCATGGTGCCTGCATAGCTGTAGGGCAGGATGGCTTGCGGGTCGTGCTGTGCAATGGCACCCAGGCGCTGGGCGATGTCGGAGAGCGCCTCGTCCCAAGAAACCCGCTCGAACTGTCCACTGCCCTTGGGGCCGACGCGGCGCTGTGGAAAGAGCAGGCGCTCGGGGTGGTAGGTGCGCTCGGTGTAGCGCGAGACCTTGGTACACAGCGCGCCGCCGGTGTGAAAGTGCGCCGGGTTGCCCTGCACTTTGGTGGCCACACCGTCCTGTACGGTGGTGACCATGGAGCACGTGTCTGGGCAGTCGTGCGGGCATGCGCCCACCACTTCAAAGGTGCCGAGCACGGGCGGCGGGCTGTTGGGAATTTCAGAGTGATGGAGGTTCGCAAGCGTCATGCCCGCAATGGTAATGGCTGAGCCTGCAAGGTCGAGCCTGTGTAGGGCGCAGAAGATGGGTGGTAGGAGTGCCTGGGTGGCAGCCGCGCAGGCGCGTGTGCAGCTGAATCAGGGGTGCTTGGAAGAGCGGTGTGCGGCCATAATGCGCCGATGAAACTGATCGACTCCATCGTGGCTGGAGCGGCCGACATCGCTGCCATCCGCCGAGACTTGCATGCGCACCCCGAGCTGTGTTTTCAGGAGCTGCGCACCGCCGATGTGGTGGCCGCCAAACTATCCGAGTGGGGCATCCCGGTGCACCGCGGCTTGGGTACAACGGGCGTGGTCGGTGTGGTGCGCAACGGCACCTCGGGCCGCGCCATCGGCTTGCGTGCTGACATGGACGCGCTGCCTATGCAGGAGCACAACACCTTTGCCCACACCAGCCGCTACCCCGGCAAGATGCACGCCTGCGGCCACGACGGCCACACAGCGATGCTGCTGGCCGCAGCCCGCCACCTCGCGCAGCACCGCGATTTTGATGGCACGGTGTACCTGATATTCCAGCCGGCAGAAGAGGGCGGCGGCGGGGCGCGCGAGATGATCAAGGAGGGCCTGTTTGGGCAGTTCCCGATGGAGGCGGTGTTTGGTTTGCACAACTGGCCTGGCCTGGCGCACGGCGAGTTCGCAGTCAGCGCCGGACCGGTGATGGCCTCTAGCAACGAGTTCAAAATCACCGTTCGCGGCAAAGGCGGCCACGCTGCGATGCCCCACAACGCACTCGATCCGGTGCCGGTGGCCTGTCAGATGGTGCAGGCGTTTCAAACCCTCATCAGCCGCAACAAGAAGCCGATCGATGCCGGCGTCATCTCGGTCACGATGCTGCATGCTGGCGAGGCCACCAACGTCATCCCCAACAGCTGTGAACTGCAAGGCACGGTACGCACTTTCACGTTTGAGTTGCTTGACATGATCGAAGCCCGCATGCGCGACATGGCGCAGCACACCGCGCTGGCGTTTGGCATGGCGTGCGACTTCGAGTTTCGGCGCAACTACCCGCCCACCATCAATACCGCGAACGAGGCCGACTTTGCGCGCGGCGTGATGGCCTCCATCGTCGGACCTGAGCGCGTGCTGCCGCAAGAGCCGACCATGGGCGCCGAGGACTTTGCCTACATGCTGATGGAAAAGCCTGGCTGCTATGTCTTTTTGGGCAACGGCGATGGTGGCCACCGCGCCCTGGGCCACGGTGCTGGCCCCTGCATGCTGCACAACCCAAGCTACGACTTCAATGACGACCTGATTCCGCTGGGCGCCACCTACTGGGTGGAGTTGGTGCAGGCCTGGCTGAAGCCTGCGGTGTCAGCCTAGCGCCCGGTGCTGCGCGATGTGCAGCAGCCCGTCGAAAATTAGGTTGTCCACCAGCTCGAACGGCCGCGTCATGCTGGGCGCCATCTTCCATGCTGCGCCCCCGGTCATGATGCACTTGGGCTCGGTGGCGCAGCGCGCTCGCACATGCTGCACCATGCATTCAACTGCGCCTGCGATGGCGTAGGTGCCGCCGCTGGTCAGCGCGTCGCTGGTATTGGTAGGAAAGGGTTTGACTTCGCCTGTGGGCACATGCAAACCGGCAGTGCCTGACTCCAGCGCGCGCAGCATGATGCCGTGGCCCGGCAATATCAGGCCGCCCAGAAACTTGCCCGAGGCATCCACGGCTTCGACCGTCACCGCGGTGCCCACCATGACCACCACCATCGGTTGCGCATCGCCTTGCGAAAGCATGCGGTGGTAGGCGCCAATCATCGCCACCCAGCGGTCGGCACCCAGCCGAGCCGGGTGGTCGTAGCCGTTGCGCAGACCGGCCTCTGATTCGCTGGCCACCACCCACTGTGGAACGACATCCCACGCGTCCATTTGTTCCTGCACGCGCCGGCGCACCGTGTCGCCCGCCACCACGCAGCCCAACACCGCGCTGGGCGGCTCCATGCCGCGCCAGGCACCGTCAGCCAACTTGTCAATGTTTTCCAAAAACTCTGCGCCCTGTGCCAGGGGCTGCACCTCGGGCTGGGCTTTGGCGTACAGCGCCCACTTCAGGCGGGTGTTGCCGATGTCGAGTGCAAGAAAGGCCATGTTCGGGTTAGTACAGCAGCACTGCGGAACATCCCTGGGGCAGACAAGTGGTGGGCATCGGCGGCAAAAGATAAAAGCAAAAGCGAACTTGCAAGGAGCTGAACTCTACTGGATAAGCAGCCCACGACCACCACGCTGTCAGCCCGCCAACACGCAAATAGTTTAAAGTTGACGTTTACGTAAACGTCAACCGCAACCAACAACCCGCAGGCCATCCTCTATGACTGACCTCTTTGCCGACCACAAGGCCCTGGCCAACTACCGCCCCACGCACAAGGTGCGATTCGTCACAGCCGCCAGCTTGTTCGACGGGCACGACGCGTCGATCAACATCATGCGCCGCATCCTGCAGGGTATGGGCGCCGAGGTGATTCATTTGGGTCACAACCGCAGCGTTGACGAGGTGGTCACCGCTGCACTGCAAGAAGACGTGCAGGGCATCGCGGTGAGCTCCTACCAGGGCGGGCATGTGGAGTACTTCAAGTACATGGTCGATGCCTTGCGCTCCCGCGGCGGCGCCCACATCCAGGTGTTTGGCGGCGGCGGCGGGGTGATCGTGCCCTCCGAGATTGATGCCCTGCATGCCTACGGCGTAACCCGCATCTACAGCCCGCAAGATGGCCAGGCGATGGGGTTGGCTGGCATGGTGGGCGAAATGGTGATGCGCTGCGACAAAGACATCAGCACGTTTGCCCCCAAGGCGCTGGACGCTATCCAAGGCCACACCGATGCCAGCTGGCGCGCACTGGCGCAGTTGCTCACCGCCATCGAAACATCCCGGACCGATCCCAACCTGCTGCAAGCCTTGCGCACGCGCGCAGGCGGCATGCAGGTGCCCGTGGTGGGCATCACTGGCACCGGAGGCGCGGGCAAGTCCTCGCTTACCGACGAGCTGATTCGCCGCCTTCGGCTCGACCAGGGCGACCGCTTGCGCATCGCCGTCATTTCAATCGATCCTTCGCGGCGCAAGAGCGGAGGTGCCTTGCTGGGCGACCGCATCCGCATGAACGCGATTGGCCCGTGGGCGCACCCGCGTGCCGTTACCGGCGCGGCGCCGTCTCCATCAGCGCAAGGGCCGCAGGAATTGGAGGCGGGTGGCCTTGCCACCGAGCTGGCGCAGACTGGTAATGGCCTGCCTGCTGCAGCGCACAGGGTGTTTATGCGCAGCTTGGCAACCCGCGAGTTCGGCAGCGAGATCTCGGCGGCCTTGCCCGACGCGATTCTTGCGTGCAAGCTTGCCGGTTTCGACGTGGTGGTGGTGGAGACCTCGGGCATCGGACAGGGTGACGCCGCCATCGTGCCCCTGGTCGATGTGCCGGTGTATGTGATGACACCCGAGTTCGGCGCCGCCAGCCAGCTCGAAAAAATTGACATGCTGGACTTTGCTGAATTCGTGGCGATCAACAAGTTCGACCGCAAAGGTGCAGCCGACGCGCTGCGGGACGTGGCCAAGCAAGTGCAGCGCAACCGCGAGGCCTGGACCACGCCGCTCGAATCCATGCCGGTGTTTGGCACCATGGCCGCGCGCTTCAACGACGATGGCGTGACCGCCCTGTACCAGGCCTTGCGCGCGCGCTTGCAGGAGCTTGGCTTGCCGGTGTCAACGCCGGGCCTGCTGCCGCAGGTGGCGGTGCGCTGCAGTTCCAACCAAGCGCCGGTGGTGCCTGCAGCCCGTACCCGCTACCTGGCCGAGATCAGTGACACCGTGCGCGGCTACAAACGCCGCGTTCGCACCCAGGCCCAGCTCGCCCGCGAGATTCAACAGTTGCGCGCCAGCGCGGCCATGCTGCGGGTGGACAAGCCAGCGCGTGCCCCCGCCGCCGAGGCCGCCAACGACCTGGCGCAGCGGCGAGAAGAGCGGCTTGACGCAGATGCCCGCAAGCTGCTCGCCCAGTGGCCCGACATGCAAAAGGCGTACGCGGGTGACGAGTACGTGGTGAAAATTCGCGACAAGGAAATCCGCACCGCGCTGACCAGCAAAACCTTGAGCGGCACCACCATCCGCAAAGTGGCACTGCCCCGCTACCAGGACCATGGCGACATCCTGAGCTGGCTGATGCTCGACAACGTGCCCGGCAGTTTTCCCTATACAGCAGGCACCTTTGCCTTCAAGCGCGAGAGCGAAGACCCAACCCGCATGTTCGCGGGCGAAGGCGATGCCTTTCGCACCAACAAGCGCTTCAAGCTGCTCAGTGCGGGCATGGCGGCCAAGCGCCTGTCTACCGCATTCGATTCCGTCACGCTCTACGGCAACGACCCCGACCTGCGCCCCGATATCTACGGCAAGGTGGGCAACAGCGGCGTCAGCATCGCCACGCTGGACGACATGAAGGTGCTGTACGAAGGCTTTGATCTGTGCAGCCCCAGCACCAGTGTGAGCATGACCATCAACGGCCCGGCGCCCACTATCTTGGCGATGTTCATGAACACCGCCATTGACCAGAACATCGACAAGTTCAAGACCGACAACGGCCGCGAGCCCACCGAAACCGAGACCGCCAAGATCCGCCAATGGGTGCTGGCCAATGTGCGCGGCACGGTGCAGGCCGACATACTCAAAGAAGACCAGGGCCAAAACACTTGCATCTTTAGCACCGAGTTTTCACTCAAGGTCATGGGCGATATCGCCCAGTACTTTGTGCAGCACGATGTGCGCAACTTCTACTCGGTCAGCATCAGCGGCTACCACATTGCCGAGGCGGGTGCCAATCCCATCAGCCAACTGGCCTTCACACTCTCCAACGGCTTTACCTTCGTGGAGGCGTATCTGGCGCGCGGCATGCACATCGACGACTTTGCGCCCAACCTGAGCTTTTTCTTTAGCAACGGCATGGACCCGGAGTACACCGTCATGGGCCGGGTGGCCCGGCGCATCTGGGCGGTCGCGATGAAAGAAAAGTACGGCGCGAACGAGCGCAGCCAAAAGCTGAAATACCACATCCAGACCAGCGGGCGCAGCCTGCATGCGCAAGAAATTCAGTTCAACGACATCCGCACCACCTTGCAGGCGCTGATTGCCATCTACGACAACTGCAACAGCCTGCACACCAACGCGTTTGACGAAGCCATCACCACCCCCACCGAAGACTCGGTGCGCCGCGCCATGGCCATCCAGCTCATCATCAACCGCGAGTGGGGCCTGGCCAAAAACGAAAACCCCAACCAGGGCGCCTTCATCATCGAAGAGCTGACCGAGTTGGTCGAAGAGGCGGTGCTGGCCGAGTTCGAACGCATCGCCGACCGTGGCGGCGTGCTCGGTGCCATGGAGACCGGCTACCAGCGCGGCAAAATCCAAGACGAGTCGATGCACTACGAGATGCAAAAGCACACCGGCGAGCTGCCCATCATCGGCGTCAACACCTTCCGCAATCCGCACGGCGACCCGGTGGCAGATACGCTCGAGCTGGCCCGCAGCACCGAGGCAGAAAAGCAAAGCCAGCTCCAGCGCCTGCAAGACTTCCAGACCCGCCACGCCACCGAGTCGCCTGCCATGCTCAAGGCCTTGCAGCAGGCCGTGATCGACGACCACAACGTGTTTGCGGTGCTAATGGACGCGGTGCGGGTGTGTTCGCTGGGCCAAATCACCAACGCCTTGTTCGAGGTGGGCGGGCAGTACCGGCGCAATATGTGAAGCCGGTGCAACGCAGTCCTGCGGTCCACCCAGCTGGCACCACGCCAGCAGCGCGTAGCAGCCAGTGACCCGCGGGCCCACTGGGGCACAGGCGCTGGGCGATTGGCTTATGCGTTGGTCAGTCCATACCGCCGCACCAGCGCCGCGCGCTGCGAGGGGTCCAGGTTGATGCGCCGCGCATCCCGCCCTACTGCGGCCAGCAGCCGCTCGTTCATCACGTAGCGCCACAGTGGCGGCACATAGGCCACCAAAAACATACCGAAGTAGCCACTGGGCAGGCGCGGAACGCCATCGAAATTGCGCAACGATTGGTAGCGCCGCAGCGGGTGCGCGTGGTGGTCCGAATGGCGCTGCAAATGAAAGAGCGCCCAGTTGGAGACCGCGTGGTTGCTGTTCCAGGAATGGTGCGGCTGGCACACTTCGTACTTGCCGGGCGCGCGTTCAGCGCGCAGCAGTCCGTAGTGCTCGACGTAGTTGGCCGAGGTGAGTTGAAAGTTGGCCCAAAACGCAGCCATCAACAAAAAGGGCAACACCGCTACGCCCAGCCACAGGATCAATCCCGCCCACAAGGCGATGGACACCACAGCCGCCTGCAGAATGTCGTTGCGCACGGACCAAACCGAACCACCCTCCCGGCGCAGCCGGTCAGACTCCAGCGTCCAGGCGCGATGAAACGCGCCGGGCATCTCGCGCAGCACAAAGCGGTAGATCGACTCGCCCATGCGCGACGATGCCGGGTCGGCGGGCGTGGCCACATCGCGGTGGTGTCCGCGGTTGTGCTCGATGGTGAAGTGGCCATAGAAGGTGGGCGCCAGCACGAGCTTGGACAACCAGCGCTCTAACGCGGTGTTCTTGTGGCCCATTTCGTGCCCGAGGTTGATGCAAAAGCCACCCACAAAGCCGCAGGTCAGCACCATCGCTGCCAGGCCGTGCAGCGGCAGGTCGTGGCGCGCCACGAACCATGCACACAGCACAAACGACAGCCACAAGATGGGCACCAGCAAGTAGGTAATCCAGCGGTAGTAGGCGTCAGCCTCCAGCTGCGGTACCGCGCCCTCGGGCGGGTTGCTGCGGTCTTCGCCGATCACCACATCGACCAGCGGCAAAACGACGTAGAAGAACACCACCGAAATCCACAGGGTTCGGGCGTCGCCGGTGTACAGCGTCAGCGCGGGGCCAACCAAGGCAGAAGAGGGCGCTCCCAGCGAGAACAACCATGCGTAGCGTTTGGGGTCGCGGTAGGTGGCCGGCGGCGGCTCGGTGGCTGGATGTTGTAGCGAGGAAGGCATGGCCCCATTGTGGGAAAACCAGCGAGCCGGTCAATGCCCGCTAACCCGCAGCGCGACCGCCACCGGCGCACTACGAATAGCCGGCCACGAACCTCGAACTCGGGACTTGCGACATAAACCCGGAGCCTTGGTTCGCGAGCCCTAAGCCCTAAGCCTGCGCCCTGCTTTGCCGTGGGCGTATCCAGCTAGGTCGGGCTGGCTTGCAATGTGCTGACCAGCCACTGGCACACGGCGCTGTCTGGCGCCATGAAACCGTCGATGACCGTGAAGTGGTCGGCCCCTGGAATGGCCTGTAATTGCGCGGTGTTGCCCTGGGCCTTCCAGGCTTGCTCGAACAGCGCGGATTGGCGGGCGAATTCACTGGTTTCTGCGCCGCCCCAGGTGATCCAAATGGGGGTGCTGCAAGGCCGCACCGAAAACGCCGGTGAGTTGTGGCGGATGGTGCGGTCGTCGAGCTGGATTTGTGGCTGGAGATAGCTGTAGCGCAGCGGCTCGATGTCGTAAATGCCGCTGAACAAAATGGCGCCCGCAAACGGGTCTTGTGGCAGCCCGTAGTGGGCCTCCCAAGCCGTTTGCAAAGCCATGGCCGTGAGGTGGCCGCCAGCGGAATGGCCACCAATGGCAACGCGGCTGGGGTCGCCGCCGTGGTGTTGGATGTTGCGCAGCACCCAAGCGAGTGCGGCGCGGGTCTGGCGGGTGATTTCGTCGATGGTGACGTGCGGGCACAGCGCGTAGTTGGTCACCACGGTGGTGATGCCCAGCGCCTGCAAGCCGGTCGCTACCCAGCTGAATTCCTTGCTGGAGAGCGCACGCCAATAGCCGCCGTGGATGAAGACAAACACCGGCGCGTTGGGCACGTTGGCGGGAAAGATATCTAGGGTTTCTTCGCGTGTGGGCCCAAAAGGCAGGTCCAGCGTGCAGCGGTAGCTGGCGCGCGCATGCTGCGCCCGCTGCACAAACGCGCGGCCCGGTGCAGCCGGGTCGCTCAGGGCGATGGAGGGGTTGTATTGCGCATCAAACTGCGCTTGGGTCGCAAACTCGCGGTACAGGGCGTGCATGGGGAACTTCCTTGGCGGCTCGCCAGCGGCTGGCTGGCACGCACAACTGTAGCGCTCCGGCTTGGCGCAGTGGGCCGGCGGTGCGCCAGACCTGCCGCCAAAAGACCCGTATCCCGCGCAGCACGGTGGCGCGCGAGGTAAGGCCCGTGACCGGGTTGGGCACGTGGCTTAGTTCAGCAGGTAGGACTCGGCGTGGGCCTCGAAGTCTTCGGCGTCGATGGCGGCATCGAAGGCAGCGCGGGCCGCCAGGGCTTCCTGGGTTAGCGGGATCAGCGGCTTGTCCAAGGGGCGCAGCCGGTGGCGGCGCAGTCCGCGCAGTTGTTGCGAACGCTCCATGGTCTGCAGAACCACTTCGGGCTCCATCATCAGGCTGAAGGGATTGAGTGCGTGGGCGGCGTGTTTCATGGGCTTCTCCGGTGGTTCAACGTTGCGCCATCGGATGGTTTGGCGCGTAGATGAACTCTAGCCAGCGCGCCGCAAAACCGGAGTCAGCATCTCGCTGGAATGGGTGTAGGAATTTGCCTTACAAAAATCAGCAAAGGCGATGCCGCACATTCGCGTTGCAGCCCAGCTCAGAGCACCCGCACCCGCACGCTTTTGCCTTTGACTTTGCCCGCGTTGAGCTTGGCGCAGGCGGCGTGCGCCAGGTCGCGGGCCACGGCGACAAAGGTGCAGAACTCGGTGACGGCAATCTTGCCGATCTGTTCGCGCGTGTAAGCCGGTCCACCGTCCTCGCTGGTGAGCGCGCCCAGCACGTCGCCGGGGCGGATCTTCTCTTTGCGGCCACCCAAAATTTGTAGCGTGGCCATCGGGGGCAACAGGGGGCCGCTGCCGGTGGGTGTGAGTTCGTCCAACTTGTGCCAGACCGAGGCGTGGTTTTGGTATTGCTCGATCTTGCCCACCGCACCCATCTCCTGCATAGAGACCAGGCTGAGCGCCAGGCCCGACGCCCCGGCGCGCCCGGTGCGCCCGATGCGGTGCACATGCACTTCGGGGTCGGGCGTGATGTCTACGTTGATCACCGCCTCCAACTGGCCGATGTCCAGCCCACGCGAGGCCACATCGGTGGCCACCAGCACCGAGCAGCTGCGGTTGGCAAACTGCGCCAGCACCAGGTCGCGCTCGCGTTGCTCTAGCTCGCCGTACAGCGCCAGCGCGCTAAAGCCCTGCGCTTGCAGTGCGCTCACCACGTCTTTGCAGCGCTGCTTGGTGTTGCAAAACGCAATCGTGCTCACCGGGCGAAAGTGCAGCAGCAGCAGCGCCACGGCGGGCACGCGTTGGCTGGGTTCGACTTCGTAAAAGCGCTGCGCAATCGCCGCGTCACTTTGCCGCGCTGCCGCCACCTTGATTTGCTGCGGCTCGCGCAGAAACCGCTGCGCCAGCTTGGCAATGCCCTCGGGGTAGGTGGCAGAAAACAGCAGCGTTTGGCGCGCAGCGGGTGCGTGTGCAACCACGTTGGCAATGTCGTCAAAAAAGCCCATGTCGAGCATGCGGTCGGCTTCGTCGAGCACCAAGGTGTTAAGGCCTTCCAGCGTGAGGTGGCCCCGCGCCAAATGGTCTTGGATGCGCCCTGGCGTGCCCACCACCACGTGCGCGCCGTTCTCTAGCGAGGCGCGCTGTCCGCGCAGCGCGACGCCGCCACACAGCGTCACCACCTTGATGTTCTCTTGGGCCCGGGCCAGGCGGCGAATCTCTACCGCGACCTGGTCGGCCAGCTCGCGGGTGGGGCACAGCACCAGCGCCTGCACGGCAAACCAGCGCGGGTTGATTTTGGCCAGCAGGGCCAAGGCGAATGCAGCGGTCTTTCCGCTACCGGTTTGGGCCTGCGCGATCAAGTCGGTGCCCGCCAAAGCCAGCGGCAGGCTGGCCGACTGGATGGGCGTCATGTGGGTGTAGCCCAGTTGTTGCAGGTTGGTCAGCATCGCCGGCGCCAGTGGCAGCGTGGCGAAGTCGGTGGTCTGCGCTGGCTGCGCGCTTGCGGTGGGGCTCATGACCCGAATTATCGGTGGCGGGTGTGCCTGGGGCGCTTTCGTAGAATGCCCTGCGCATCCGCAGCACACAGCAAAGGAACTTGGCATGCGTTTGAAACTTCGTTGGCAGACCGCCAGGGTATTGCTGGCAGCTGGCTTGTTGGGATGGGGCGTAGTCGGTTGCGGTAGCGTGGTGGTCAACCCGGTCTCTGGACAGGCCGAGCGCACTGTGCTGGATGAAGAGGCCGAAATTGCTGCCGGCCGCAAGGCGCACCAGCAGGTGTTGCAAGACTACGGCGTCTACCCCAAGGCCGAGCTGCAAGCGTATGTGAACAACCTCGGCCAGCGGCTGGCAGCACAGTCGCACCGCAGCAACCTCAAGTGGGTATTCACCGTGCTCGACAGCCCGGAGATCAACGCCTTTGCGCTGCCCGGTGGCTATGTGTACGTCACCCGCGGCATCATGGCCTATATGGAAACCGAGGCGGACCTAGCCGGCGTGCTGGGCCACGAGATTGGGCACGTCACGGCCCGCCATGGCGCGCAGCGCGCCACCACCCAGCAAAACGCCGGATTGGGCGTGCTGGCGGCCAATGTGCTGGGTGCGGTGCTGGAAAGCCAGGGCATCGCCGGGGCTGGGCGGGTTGCCGATCAGGTGTCCCAAACGGTGGTCGCTGGTTACGTTGCATCCTACGGACGCGAGCAGGAATTGCAGGCCGACGGCCTGGGTGCCGAGTACCTCTACCGCAACCGCTTTGACCCCCGCAACATGGTCAACGTGATTCGGGTGCTCAAAGACCAAGAGCGCTTTGCCGCCGACCTGGCCAAAGCCGAGGGCCGGCCAGCGCCTGCCAGTGGTGGTTGGTTGGCCTCGCACCCGTCCAACGACCAGCGTTTGGAGATCATGTCGCGGTTGTCAGCACAGTACAAAAACAGCCCAGCCGACTACGCCGACCCCGGACGCGAGCGCTATCTCAAGGCAATTGCGGGCATGGACTTTGGCGAGTCCGCCGCGCAAGGACTCACCCGCGGGCGCAACTTCTACCACGACGCTCTGGGCATCGCCATCACCGCCCCCGTGGGCTGGCGCATGGACAACCGCGCCGACCAACTGCGGCTGATCAATCCAACCGCCGATGCCGCACTGGTTTTGCGCACCGCGCCGCGCCAGGTCGGCTCCGCGCATGCCGACGTGATTCGCAACCTCCTCAAGCCCAGCCAGGGCCGCAGCGAGCCAGTTAAGCTCAACGGCTTGAGTGCCACGCGCTTTAGCGGGCAGCGCCAAAACGCCCAAGGGCAAATGCAAGCCATCGAGGCCACCGTGGTCACCGGACCTTCCGGCACGGTGTTTGTCTTGCAGCCCCTTGCCAAAGACGCGCGGGCACTGCAAGCGGCCCGCGCGGACCTGCGTGTGGCCGAAGCTACGTTTCGCGCCATGGGTGCCGCAGACCGCGCTGCCGCCAAGCCCTGGACCTTGCGCACGGTGCCCTTCCCGCCAGGCGGTTTCGCCGAACTGGCCAAGGGTTCCCCTTTGGCGAAAGCCGAGCAGCAACTGCGCCTCATCAACGGTGTGTACAGCGGCGGCGAACCGCGGCTGGGCCAACTGGTTAAAGTGGTCGCTGCACCATGAGCCCCTTGCACATTTCCAGCGCGTTTGATTCTGGCGCCATCGAGGTCCTAAGCCTTGCCGACCCCAGCGACATCCAGCTGCGCATTCGCAAAGACCATGCGGCTGACTGTGCCCAGTGGTTCCATTTTTGTTTGCACGGCGCGGCCGGCCTGCCGGTGACTTTGCGTTTCATGAATGCAGGGCAATGCAGCTACCCCGACGGTTTCAAGGGCTACCAGGTGGTTGCCAGCCACGACCGCCAGCACTGGTTCCGGATTGACACCCAGTTTGACGGCCAGGTCTTGAGCGCGCGCACCACGCCACACACCCACGCCATCTACTTCGCCTACTTCGAGCCGTACTCCTACGAGCAGCACCTCGACATGCTGGCGTCGGCGGCGGCCAGCCCCCACGTGGAGCAGCAGCGCCTGGGCGCAAGCTGCGAGGGCCGCGACATGAGTGTGCTTCGCGTGACCCAGGCGCAAGGCGGCACGCCGGTGGCTGAGAGGAAAAAGGTCTGGGTCATCGCCCGCCAGCATCCCGGCGAAGCCATGGCCGCGTGGTTCGTGGAAGGCCTGCTAGAGCGGCTGCTCGACACCAGCGATGCGGTCAGCCGCGTGCTGCTTGCGCACTGCGTTTTCTACCTCTTGCCCAACATGAACCCGGACGGTGCGGTGCACGGCAACCTGCGCACCAACGCCGCAGGCGTCGACCTCAACCGCGCATGGGACGCGCCGACCTTGGAGCGCGCGCCCGAGGTGTATTTGGTGCGCCAAAAAATGCTGGAAGTCGGCGTGGACGTGTGCCTGGATGTGCACGGCGACGAGGGCCTGCCGTATGTGTTTGTGGCGGGCTCGGAGGGCACACCCGGCTACAGCCCGCGCACCGCCGAGTTGGAAGCGGGTTTCAAGGCGGCGTGGATGGCGGCGTGCCCGGACTTTCAGGACACCCACCACTATGGTGTGCGCGCGCCCGGCAAAGCCAACATGACCATGGCCACCAACTGGATCGCCCAGCAGTTTGCGTGCCTTGCGTTGACGATTGAGATGCCCTTCAAAGACAACGCCAACCTGCCCGACCCGCACGTTGGGTGGAACGGGGAGCGTTCCCGCAAGCTGGGCGCGAGCGTCTTGCAGCCGCTGCTGGCGTTGTTGTAGCCACTGCAAGCACGGCAAGCGCGGCACCCCGCTGCGCTGCAGTTGTGAGGTAGCGCCGCCACGCGCCGCCGCACCCCGTCCCGCTAACTGCTACCCGCTGCCCGCTGCCCGCTGCGCGCTGCGGCGCGCGCCTTGTCGGGTGGCTAGACCAGCAGCGCGTTGACCCGCTTCACATAGGCCGCGGGGTCTTCTGGCAGGCCGCCTTCGGCCAGCAGCGCCTGGTCGAACAGGATGTGCGCGAGGTCGTGGAAATGCACCGAGCCGTCGAGTTTTTTCACCAGTGCGTGTTCCGCGTTGACCTCCAGCACCGGCTTGATCTCGGGCGCGGTTTGGCCGGCCTGTTTGAGCATGCGGGCCAGTTGGGTGCTCATGCCGTGGTCTTGCACCACCAAGCAGGCCGGGCTGTCCACCAGGCGGGTGGTCACGCGCACATCTTCGGCCTTGTCTTTGAGCGCTTCCTTGAGTTTGGCCAGCAGCGGCTTGAAGGCCTCGGCGGCTTCCTCGGCGGCCTTCTTCTCGGCCTCGTCTTGCAGCTTGCCCAGGTCCACCGCGCCTTTGGCCACGCTTTGCAGCGGCGTGCCATCGAAGTCGTGCAGGTAGTTCAAGGCCCACTCGTCCACGCGGTCGGTCATCAAGAGCACCTCAATGCCTTTTTTCTTGAACACCTCAAGTTGCGGGCTGTTTTTGGCCGCGGCCAAGGTATCGGCGGTGATGTAGTAAATCGCCTCTTGCCCTTCTTTCATGCGCGCCTTGTAGTCGGCCAGTGACACGGTTACGCCGTCGCTGGTGCTGCTGGCAAAGCGCAGCAGCTTGGCGATGCGCTCTTTGTTGGCAAAGTCTTCACCCAGGCCTTCTTTGAGCACCGCGCCAAACTCGGCATAGAACTTGGTGTATTTGCCCGCCTGCTTCTCGGCCTCGGCCTTTTCTTCGGCGGTCAACACATCGGAGACGCCCTCGGTGCTGGCGTCGTTGACCGGGGGTTTGTCGTGCCGGGCCAGGTCTTCGAGCATGCCCAGCACACGCTTGGTGCAACCGTCGCGTATGGCTTTCACGTCGCGGCTTTCTTGCAGCAGTTCGCGGCTGACGTTTAGCGGCAGGTCGGCGGAGTCCACCACGCCTTTGACAAAGCGCAGGTAGGTCGGCAAAAGCGCCTCGGCGTCGTCCATGATGAAGACGCGTTTGACGTACAGCTTCAAGCCGCCCTTCTTGTCGCGGTTCCACAAATCCATGGGCGCTTTGCTGGGGATGTAGAGCAGCTGGGTGTACTCGGTGCTGCCTTCGACGCGGTTGTGGGTGTGGGCCAGCGGGGCTTGGAAGTCGTGGCTGATTTGCTTGTAGAAATCGTCGTACTGCTCGGGCGTGATGTCTTTTTTGGGGCGGCTCCAGATGGCGCTGGCCTTGTTGACGGTTTCCCACTCGCCGGTTTTCACCATCGCGCCGGGTTCGCGTCCGCCGTTTTCGTCACTGGGGTTGATCAGTGCGCCGTCTTGCCACTCTTCCTTTTCCATCTGGATGGGCAGGCTGATGTGGTCAGAGTACTTGTTGATGATGCCCTTGACCTTCCAGCTCTGGGTGTAGTCCAGCGCGTCGTCGCGCAGGTGCAAGATGACGCTGGTTCCGCGCGCCGGGCGGTCTATGGTTTCCACCTCAAACGCACCCCCACCGCTGGCGCCACCGTCGCTGACCCAGCGCACGCCCTCGCTTGCGGGCAAGCCCGCGCGGCGCGACTCCACCGTGATCTTGTCGGCCACGATAAAGCCCGAGTAAAAGCCCACGCCGAACTGGCCAATGAGCTGCGAGTCGGCCTTTTGGTCGCCGCTGAGCTTGCTGACGAAATCCTTGGTGCCGCTCTTGGCGATGGTGCCCAGGTTGTCAATCGCTTCTTGCTGCGACAAGCCGATGCCGTTGTCGGTGATGGTCAGGGTTTTGGCGCTTGGGTCGAGCGTGACGCGCACTTTCAAGTCGGCATCGCCCTCGTACAGCGCGCTGCTGTTGATGGCCTCAAAGCGCAGCTTGTCGCAGGCGTCGGACGCGTTGGAAATCAGCTCGCGCAAAAAGATTTCTTTGTTGGAATACAGCGAGTGGGTGACCAGGTGCAGCAGTTGTGCGACTTCGGCTTGAAAGGAAAGGGTTTGCTTGCTCATAGGGATGTGAAAAAGGTGAACAAAAAAGAAGCGCGCTTGGCACCGGCGCTGCCACGGGGATCACGCCCGTAGCTGGTGGCGGGTGGTCTGGTTTCAAGGGCCAGAGTTTGGCAGGGACATGGCGGAGCGCGGCGTGGGAAAGCAACGCAAAATCATGCAAAATCGAACGATGGTCACCCGATCCAACAAACCCAGAGAACCGGCACCACCGCGGACACCGCCGTCCGAGCCGGATTTTTCTATGGACCCACTGCCCGTTCCCGAGGCAGTAGAAAGCGATTCGGACACCGCCTGGGGTTTGTGGCAAGACACGGTGCAAGCCCACAACGCGGGCACAGCGGCCCCCAAACCGCCGTCTGAGTTCGACGACACCGTGCCCGCACCCCTGTTCGAAAACCCCCCTTCCACACCTAAGCGCTAGCCTGGGCTGATCCGGCGGCCAGCCACGCGCGCAGTTTGCGCGTGACCCGTTGGCTGCGCAGCAGCTCCATGTGGTTGGTGCCATGCACGACCCACTGTGCGCCCTTGGAAAACACCAGAGAGTCCGCGTTGCGCAGACCTTGGCCCAAGGCGCTGGCCACCGGCACCAGGCCGTCGCCCACAAGCCGGGCCGAAGCACCTGCTGCCGACTTGGCCAGGGTGGCCGCCACCGCATAAAAACCGATGCCCGCAGGCAGTGGTACGGCGCTGTGACCGGCCACGCGGGCAGGGTGTTTTGGCGCTTGTGCCCAGTCGGCGTCGCGCAGGTGGCCGTGGCGCAAATCGTTGATGCCCGCGCTGCGCAGCTTCGTGAGCCGTGAAAACGGTCGCGAGTACGGCGTGCTGCCCAACAAGGCATCCACCCAGCCACCGGCGTGCTCCAGGGGCGCGCCCCGGTGCGGCGTTCCCAGAAACACCACGCTGCGCAGCTGCTGTGGCCATTTCAGGGCGGGCAGCGCGGTGCCCTGTGTGCTGTCTTGCGGCTGACCTTGGGCGCTGTACAAGGCACTGCGCACCACCAGGCCGCCCATGCTGTGGGCCACCACGCTGATCTCGGACAGCGGTACCGGCCAATGGGCCACCAGGTACTCCAGCTGCTGCGACAGCAAGTGGCCGTTGCTGGAGATATGCAGCCCCGAGTTGTAGCGCAAATACACCGGGGTGTAGCCCAGCGCGGCGGCCAGCGCCGAGCCGTGGTTGTGGCGTCGTTTGCCGGGGCCAGAGGGCAGGCTGTCCCACTGCAGGTCGTTCATGCACAGGCCATGGACCAGCAGCAGCACCTTGTTCGTGGCACCTGCCACAGCCAGTGGCTGCGCTGGGCTGCTGGGTGCGCAGTCCAGTACCGCGCCGTGGCAGCGCAACTGCATGGGCGTGGCCAGTGGGTTGCCACTGCGCGCAAGCCGGTCGCCAAGCACCCCGTTGAGTGCTGCCAGCACCGCTTCGCGCGGGTAGGACGCAGGTGGGTTGGCGTCGGCGGTGTGCAAGAGTGGCAGCAGGGCGCGCAGAAGCAGGTCGGCGCTTTGGCCTGCCAGTGCGGTGGTGCGGTGGATCGCCTCAAACACCAGACCGGTGATGCCCCGGTTCTTGCCTGCCGGGTGGGTGCCGCCCAAGCCCAGGGTGCGCCAGATGGCATGGGTGAGGTCTTCGGCCATCCCGGTCACGCCGGAGGTGGCCTGCGTGGCCAGCTGGGCCAGACCGCGTGCATCGCTGGTGCGCAGACCGGGCCAGCGGCCCTTGGCGGCGGGCGCTACCAACACCTTGGGGCGCTGGGCCACTCAGAACCTTTCGTGGGGCGACAGGTAGCGCCATTGGCCCACGGGCAGGTTGCCCAGCATGACCTTGCCGATGCGCACCCGTTTGAGGCCCACCACCTTGAGCCCGACCAGCTCGCACATGCGGCGGATTTGGCGCTTCTTGCCCTCGTGCAGCACAAAGCGCAGCTGCTCTGGGTTTTGCCACTCCACCTTGGCGTGCTTGAGCGCTTGGCCATCCAGGCTCAGGCCGTGGCGCAGCAGCTGCAGTTTTTCAGGTGGAAAAACCGACTGCACATCGCTGGTCACCGGGTCATCGTCGTCGAGCCGAATGAGTTGTTGCGGTTTGTTGGACGCGGCCACGGAGGCGGCTGCGGACGTGCTTCGTGACGCAGTGCTGGGGGTGCCCACCGCGTTGGCGCCAGGGCGGCTCTCGCGCTTGGCGAGTGCGGGGTAGGTCGCGGCCGCGCTGTCGGCTGCGGCCGCATTGACAACCCCGGTGTAGGCCACGCGCACCAGGTATTCCTTTTCCATCTGCGCGTCTTCGCCAATGAGTTGGCGCGCCACCCGGCCGTCTTGGGTCAGCACCAGCAGGCCGGTGGAGTCGATGTCCAAGCGGCCCGCAGGAACCAGGCTTTTGAGCTGGCTGTGGTGAAAGAAAAAGCGCGCGTTGTCTTCGGCCCAACGGTTGGCTGGCTGCACCAGCGTGATGGCGGGTTGGTGGCCGTCTTCGGCCAGCCCGCTGACCAGCCCGAGCGGCTTGTTAATCAGCACCGTCACCAGCTTGGCCTGCTGGCCGGTGGCTGCTTTGTCCACCTCGATGCGGGCATCGGGCGCCACCTGCATGCCCATCTCGGCGGGCCGGCCGTTGACCTTGACCCAGCCTTTGCCAATCCACTCGTCTGCCTCGCGGCGCGAGGCCATGCCGCGCTCGGCCATCAACTTGTTGAGCCGCACCGTGCCATTGGGCCCGAACGCCGCCGTGTTGGTTTGCCCCGCAGGAATGGGCGCGCGCTCGGTTGCTCGCTTGCCCGCCGTAGGCGCGCTTGGTCGCGTGGTGCTTGGTGCGCTAGGTGCGCTCGGCGGGGCGGCGCGGCGGAAGGTGGGTGGCGGTTTGGGTTCGTTCATGCAGAGCTGGCGGGTTGTGGGTGGGGTGGTCGCGTGCGGTCCGGTTTTGGGCTGGCGGTGTGGCGGCCACTTGCCCGGCATTGTCGCTGCGGCGCGTGCGCAAGCTGCATGCGCGCGCAACGGTGGCCTCAGCGGCGCGGGTGCAACACCAGCTGGTCTTTGCTGATGGACACATCGAACTTGGACAAGAAGGACTGGCCCAGCAGCGCGTCCGCCTGCGAGCCGCCGTGCAGCCCCACGCCCACCGCCACCGATGTCACCTCTGCGGGACCGGCCCGCACCGTCACCCCGTGCACCACGCGGCCGGCGCGGTCGCCGTTGGCTGTGCGAAAGGTGGTGGGCACGCCGCCTTGCAGCCCCGCTTTGTCGGCAAACGCGTCGGACACCGTGACCAGGCTGGCGCCGGTATCGACCAAAAAGTTCAGCGGCTGGCCGTTGATCTCGCCGGGCACGTAGAAGTGCCCATCGGCCGCACGCGCCAGCACCAAGTCGCCGTTGGCACGGACTTGCGGCTGCCGAGGCTGTAGGTAGTACGACATCGCCGCATACAGCAGGCCCATGACCACGCACCAAAACGCCAGCATCTGCAGCAAGCCCGCCTGTCCCGGCGCGATGCGCAACGCACCGCGCGCCTTGCGCCGCCCAGAACCCAGGTTGTTCAAGCCCATGGCGTTCCCCGCACACCGCGCACCAAAAAGTCTGGGCTAACGAGCCGCCCTTGCAGGGTGGGTGGGCGCGCTTTGGGACGCTGGCGTGGGCTGTTGGTTTGGGGTGCGGCGTGCATGGGGTGTCTGGCCAAAACCCGCTCAGGCCAGCAAGGCCAGCAGCTGCAATATGTCGTCGTGGGTGCGGAAGCTGCCAAACATTTTTTGGTCTTGCTCGCGCACGATGGGGAAGCTGTGCAGGATGTAGCTCGCATCGTCCGCGTCCAGCCCATACAGGTAGAAAAACACCGCGTCCAAAGCCGCCATGCGCGCGCGGCGCTCGTCCTCGTTCCACACCAACGGCGGCAGCACCGCGCCCGTGGCATCGACATAGCCCATGTCCCGGGCGAAGGGCGCCATGTCGTGCGCGGTGTAGGTAAGCGCCAGCACCTGCGGCAACACAAAGTCGGCGACGGTGGGTTGCGCATGGTGGCCGTTCATCAGCTTGGCCGTGCGCATGGCGTCGACGAAGGGGGCGGGCAGGGGTTTGTCGAATTCGGCGGGGGCGATGACGGTTGCTTGCTCAACGATGAACCAGTTCAAGTTTTGTCCTTGAACTTTTTGTCTCAGGGCGAAGTCAAACGGAACGCAGCACAGGTTCGCGAGCAGCAGTGCCGCCCAGCGCGCGTAGTTTGGGTCGCCTGCGGACTGCGGCAATAGCATCGCCATGCTATTGCCTACGCCGCAGCGCGGCACGATAGCTGCAATCATGGTTCGCATGTTGCTTGGGGCGGTGACTGACTTGTAGCCAATGCACCAATCCCCGTGCCAAACGGGCGCTACATCGCTGTCCTTGACCCAGTACTGGGGTGCGGGGTAGCGCGATGTATCAGCTTTGACGGTGGGCGGCAGGGATTCTTGTTGCGCTGCCCGCTTCAGATTGGCTTCGTTGACCACCACATCCGCAGCCCGGTGGTCAAACATTTGCACCATCTTGCCTTCGTACAGCGGCAGTGCTGTTTCACGCACCGCGCCGTTCTCGCACTCCCAGCGGTTGAGGTCGGCGCGGCGCCAGCCTTGCTGCTCCATTTCGCTGGCCTTCATGAACAGGTGGGAGTCGTTGGTCATGTCAAACATGCGCTGGTACTTCACCGGCCAGGCCCTGACTTCCGGGCGCTGCCCCAGGGTTTTGCTGAGTGCGCCGTGGCGCACCAGCACCGGGTGCTGGGCGTAGAGCTTGCGGGTGATGTCGGCATCGCGTTGGGTGCGAAAAATCGGTGCTGCGCCGGTATTGGGGTTCACCCGTTGGAAGTCCTCGGCGCTCAGGTGCAGGATGCGCCCCGGTGTGTCGAGTTCGTCCAGGCTGTGCAGGTAAAACGCGCAGCGGCTGGGCAAAGCTACGGGCGTTACTGCGGGTGTGGCAGTTGCGGGTGCGGGGCTGGGGCTGGTGCCTGGGCTGTCGCCCTCGGACGCATTCTTGGTCTCGGCGTAGCGCGGGGCGTTGCCGAATACCAAGGCACAAAATTTGAAGCGGGAATCCACGTCGGGAAAGAACGCTTTGCGGTTTTCAAAGTCAAACAAGGCGTGCAGCCGCCCGGTGTTGCTGATGGACCGGAAAAACTCGGCGGCGCCTTTGTCGGCGGCGATGCCGCTGGGGGTAATCAGGGCCACCACGCCGTGGGGGTTGATCAGGCTTTGCGCACGCTCGATGAACAGGCTGTAGAGGTTGACATCGCCGCCACCGAGCAGCGGGTAGTCGCCGGCGCTGAGTTTGCCGTTGCCCAGCACGCGGGCGTTGGCCTCGGCGCGGCTGGTGGCTTGCACATAGCTTGCCCACAGCGGCGACTTGTTTTTTTGCAGCTCGCCAATCAGGCGCTTGCGGTCCGAGGCGCGGGCCTGGGCGGCGATGGTGGGTGAGCGCTCGGCAAACCACTCCACCTCTTGCAGCTTGATGCGGTCCCAAGGTGGGTTGCCAATGATGGCGTCAAAGCCGGGCTTGGCGGTGGCTTGGGTGCCGCCACCAAACACGGTGGGGAACTGCGTCCACCAATGGAAAAAAGTTTCCCGCTCGGCCAGTGCGCGGGCCTCGGCCATCAGGGCGTTGGCGGCGTGGGTGGTGGCGTCGTCGCCGGGCAAGCTGCCCGCGCCGATGACCGCCACCAGGTTGTGCGCCGGGTCCAGCAGGCGCACCAGCGCTTGCAGCTGGGGGTGTGGCTGCTCGTTGTCGGGCTTGAGCAGCTTGTGCAGGTGGCTGATTTTTTCGGCAGGCCAACCCGGAATGAGCCAGCGCAGTGCGCGCCAAAAGTCCAGCACCGCCACGATGGGCGCCATGTGGGTGTTGGCCTCGTGGGCGAGTTGCTTGGACAGGTTGGCCTCGGCGATGTCCACATCGGTCAGGTCAGCCACCTGGGTGATGTTGCTTGCCGCAATGGACAGCCGGTCGAACTCGCTTTGCAACAGCAGTCCGCCCAGGCTTTGCAGCCCTTTTTGGACCGTGGGCAAACGCTCGCCGTGCAGGCTGTCGCCGACTTTGAGGTGGTGGTCTAGGAAGCTCAAGGGCGCACCCACGGTGAAGGTGTGCAGCCACAGTGCGGTCTTGGCCAGCTCGACGGCCATGGGGTTTTTGTCCACGCCGAAGATGGTCTTCTTGAGAATCATCCGGCGCACGATGTGCCGGTCGTCCAGCTGCGCATCGGTGACGGCCCAGCCGTGGGTCTTGGCGGTGTCCTTGATGCTGCGCCGGATGGCGCTGATGCGCTGCAACACCGGGCTTTGCCAGGGGCGCCCGGCCTCGGCCAAGCCTGCCGCCCACTTTTGCTGTGCGACGTGTTTGGAGGCGGTGGTGACTGCCTCCAGCACCCGGTCGGCCAGGTCGTCCACCAGCGCCACCAGGAAGTGCCCGCTGCCCATGGCGGGGTCGCAGATTTTGAGTTCCAGCAGTTGCTGTGCCGGGTCGCAGGCGTCCAGGGCCTGCCAGTCCGCCGGGTTAAAGGAGCTGCGCTTGGCTTGGCGTTGGATGTGCTTTTCGAACGCTTGCAGCCGCTGCTGCGCGAGTTGCCCCACCGACTCCCGCAAGATGAGGCGCACCAAATCGTCGTGGGTGTAGTAGCTGCCGGAGACTTTGCGGGCAAAGCTGGCGGGCACGGCAGCGATGCGGTTGATTTCGGGCTTGTCTTTGTAGGTGTCGATGGCCTGCACCTCGTGCACCAGGCTGTACTCCAGCAAGCGCTCGTAGATGCTGCCCAGGTGGGCCACGGCAAGGTCGCGGTAGTTGATCCAGCCGCGCAGCAGTGCGTCTTCGGTGCGGCGGGACAGGGCATCGATGATGGGGGCCATCACCTTGTCGGGGACTTTGGTGCGGTTGAGCAGTGGCGCGCGCGCCCAGTTGAACAGACCGCCGTTGTAGGCGGGCATGCCGATGTCGTCGTCGCCTTCATCAATCAGGCCGAAAACGCCGCGCAGAGACAACCAAATTTTTGGCATGGTGCTGCTGAAAGAAGCACCTTTGTCCACCTTGTCGCGCACCTCTTCCCGGATGCGCCGCACGCTGTAGGGCGCGTAGCGCTCGTCGCGCACGGGCAGCAGGTTGCGGTCTTCGGCGTAGAACAAAAACAGCAGCCGGTAGAGCAGCACCAGTGCGGCCTCGCGCACCTCGTCGAGGTAGGCGGGGGTGAACTGCTTGCGGGTGAACTGGCCGTAGCCAATGGTCTGTGTTTGGGCCTCCAAGTCGCCCCGTGCCAGCGCGTCGGCCAACTGCGGAAAAACGTCGGCAAACACGCGCGCGCCCAGGTCTTGCGACACCCGCTCCTCGTACAGCCGCGCCTCGTTGAGCGCAAAGGCGTGCAGGCTGCGCAGCGCGTCGTCCCATTGCTGGGGCAAAAACGCCTGCTGCTGGAAAAACACATAAAAGAGGCGGATGGCGTGGGCGCGTTCTTCCTCGGTGGGCGCTTGCGCAGCGCCGGCTGCGGCCGCCACACCCGCCACACCGGCCACGCCCAGTGCCGCTGCCAAGTCGATCTCAAAAAAATCTTCGGAGCGTGAGCGGGCGTCTTGCCAGTACAGGCGCCAGACGTTGCCGTTGGTGAGCATGCCCCACTTGATGGCGCGGTCGGACACCACCTCGGCGCGGCTGAGGTAGCGCAGCATTTGGCTTGAGGGCGCGTCGGGGTCGCCCACTTCGCTGAGGTCGCCACGGTCCAGGGGCCGCAGCCAGCGCTTGGCCTCCAGCACCGCAATGCCGTGGGGGTAGCGGCGCTCGTCCTTGGGCTGGGCCAGCGCGGTGGACTTCTTTTCGGCCTTGGCAAACAGCAAGAAGTCGGGCACGTCGTCGCGGCCCTTGCTCGACATATTGACTTGCGGGAGGTAACTGTCCTGCCAGCCAAGGGCGTCTAGCACCTTGCAGACCACCTCGCTTTCGGTTTGGGCTTCGTTGATGAACGAGCCCGCATGCAGGCCGCTGTAAATGCTGCGCAGCGTGTCCTCAAAGGCCTTGAAGTCTGCGCCCAGTGCTTGCTGGTAGGCCGGCGTTCCCAGCACTCCGCGCATCAAAAAGTCTTGGGTAAAGAGTTGCCCTTGCATGGTGGGTGGGGTGGTGGCGGTGGTCAGGCGATGTGGGCTGGGCGGTGCGGGGGACAACGGTGCGCAAAGCTGCGCAGGAGTGTACGGCGTGGCTTGGCCTACCGCGTGGCGCACGCGGTACCGCGGCAGCGCGGTGTGGGGGCGGCGTTAGGCGGTGAAGGTCGAGCGCAGCGCTGCCAAATCGAGCACCCGCAGGCCACCGTATTCAATGCGGATGGAGCCCTGGGCCGCCAGCGAGGCCAGCGCCTCGTTGACCCGCTGGCGGCTCAAACCGACCAGGTAGGCCAGCTCCTGCTGGGTGATGCGCAGCACCTCGCCCACGCCGGGGTAGAGCACCGGGTTGAACAAGGCGGCCAGGCTGCGCGCCACGCGGATGTCGGGGTTGGTTAGGCGGTCAATCTCGCGGGCGGCAATGAACTGGCCCAGGCGCTCATTGAGCTGGTTCATCACGAAGCGGTTAAAGCCGATGGAGTGGTCCAGCAGCCAATGGAAGGCGTCCACATGCAGGCCCGCCACCCGGCTGGTGCGCAGGGCCTGGATGTTGTAGCGGTAGGTCTCGCGTTTGAGCGCCGTGCCCTCGCCAAACCAGCCGCCGGGGGGCACGCCGGTGAAGGTCATGGTCTGGCCTTCGGCGTTGTCGGTGCTCATTTTCAACAGCCCATCGACCACGCCAAACCAGTACGTCACCGGGCGGCCCAGCCGACAAATGAACTCGCCCGGCGCAACCTCGGTGACGCGCAAGTCATCGACCGCGCGCTCGCGCTCGGGCGGCAGCAGCAGGTGCAGCCACGGTATGCCGGACAGCTCGGGCTCGGTCAGGGGACGGCGGCGCTGGTGCAGGGGGTTTTCGGTGGCCATGGCAAGCGGTGGGCGGCAGCGGTGGTGTTGCGGAAAACGGGGTGGTGCGCTGGTGCGATGCGGCGGTGCAGCGAAGGGAAAACACCTAGAGGGAAGCGTCTCAATTGTCGTCCGAATGACAACTTGGCGTCAATGATCGCCGAATAATCGCCCTTGAAAAGCGCTTGGCGGTGGCCGCCAAACGCCGCCGACGGACACACCCGCAAGGACCAAAAACCACCCATGGGCTCAGGCATGCACACCACGTTTCCCCAGCTCCTGTTGACGCACGCGCTCGAGCGGCCGGCTGCTGCTGCCATGCGCGAAAAGGAATATGGCATTTGGCAGTCACTCTCCTGGGGTGACTTGGCCACACTGGTGGAGCACCTGGCCTGCGGCTTGCACCAGGCGGGTTTGCGCCGGGGCGACCACATGGTGGTGGTTGGCGCCAACCGGCCCCGGCTTTACGCCACCATGCTGGCGGTGCAGTCCTTGGGCGCGGTGCCGATTCCGCTGTACCAAGATGCGGCGGGCGCCGAGTGCGTTTTCCCCATCAACAACGCCGAGGTGGCGTTTGCCTTTGCCGAGGACCAAGAGCAGGTGGACAAGTTGCTGGAGGTGCGCGCGCACTGCCCCAGCTTGGCCCACATCTTTTTTGACGACCCGCGCGGCCTGCGCAATTACGACGAGCCGGGTCTGGCGTCGGTGGACGAGTTGCTGGCGGCGGGAAAGGCGTTTGCGGCCATCCATCCGGCGTTTTTCAAGGCCGAGGTGGCACAAGTCGCCCACACCGATGTGGCGGCCATGTTCTTTACTTCGGGCACCACCGGCAACCCCAAAGGCGTGGTGCACACCCACGACTCGCTGTTGAACCGCGCCCGCGCGGGTGCCGATTTCGACCGCTTGACCCACAGCGAAGAGGTTTTGGCTTACCTGCCGCCGGCTTGGATTGGGCAGAACATTTTTAGCTACGCGCAGTGGCTGGCCTGTGGCTACGTGGTGAACTGCCCCGAGTCGGGCGCGACGGTCACCATCGACCTCAAGGAAATCGGGCCGACGTACTACTTTGCGCCGCCCCGGGTGTTCGAGGGCCTGCTCACCAGCGTGATGATCCGTATGGAAGATGCAGGTGCGCCCAAGCGTGCGCTGTTCCACGCCTGCATGCGCCTGGCAAAAAGGGTGGGTCCGGCGCTGATGGACGGCAGGCCGGTTGGCATGCTGGACCGCCTGCTGTACGCGCTGGGCAATGTGGTGGTGTACGGCCCCTTGCGCAACAACTTGGGGCTTAGCCGGGTGCGTGTGGCGTACACGGCGGGCGAGGCCATCGGGCCCGACCTGTTTACCTTTTACCGCTCGATTGGCGTCAACTTGAAGCAGCTGTATGGCTCCACCGAGACGGCGGTGTTTGTGTGCCTGCAGCCCGACCACGAGGCCCGCGCCGACACCGTGGGCGTGCCCTGCGCAGGGGTGGAGATCAAGGTGGCCGACAACGGCGAGATCTTGGTCAAGTCGCCCGGCTTGCTCAAGGAGTACTACAAAAACCCTGCGGCCACGGCCGAGGTGCTCACGGCAGATGGCTGGTACCACACCAGCGACGCCGGGTTCATCGACACGCACGGCCACCTCAAAATCATCGACCGCGTCAAAGACGTGGGACGCATCCAGGGCGGTGCGTTTGATGGCGCCATGTTTGCGCCCAAGTACGTGGAAAACAAGCTCAAGTTCTTCCAGCACATTAAGGAAGCCGTGGCCTACGGCGATGGGCGCGAGAAGGTGTGCGTGATGGTCAACATCGACTTTGATGCGGTGGGCAACTGGGCCGAGCGGCGCAACCTGCCGTATGCCGGCTACACCGACCTGGCGCAAAAGCCGCAGGTGTACCAGCTCATCAAAGAGTGCGTGGAAAAAGTCAACGCCGACCTCAGCGCCGACACGCTGCTGGCGGGCAGCCAGGTCAGCCGCTTTTTGGTGCTGCACAAAGAACTGGACGCCGACGATGGCGAACTCACCCGAACCAACAAGGTGCGCCGCGGCTTTATTGCCGAGAAGTACCAGGTGCTGGTGGATGCGCTTTACAACGGCGCCGGCAGCCAGTTCATTGAAACCCAGGTCAAGTTCGAAGACGGCCGCACCGGCAGCGTCAGTGCCACCTTGAAGATCGAAGACGCGAAGACCTTCGCGCCGGTCCGAGCAGCGGCCTGAAGCGGCACTGCAGCAACCACAGTAAGACACCATGGCGACCCAGAAAAAAATCGGCGACGTCATTCTTGACGTACACAACATCTCGCTCAAGTTCGGCGGCGTCAAGGCGCTGACCGACATCTCGTTTGATGTGCGTGAGCACGAGGTGCGCGCCATCATTGGCCCCAACGGCGCGGGCAAAAGCTCCATGCTCAACTGCATCAACGGGGTCTACCGCCCGCAGGTGGGCAGCATTACGTTTCGGGGGCAGACCTTCAACCACATGGACAGCCACCAGGTGGCCAGCATGGGCATTGGGCGCACCTTCCAGAACCTGGCGCTGTTCAAGGGCATGAGTGTGCTCGACAACATCATGTCCGGGCGCAACCTGAAGATCAAAAGCAACATCCTGTTGCAGGCGCTGCGCATCGGCCCGGCCGAGCGCGAAGAGATCCGGCACCGCGAGGCGGTGGAGCAAATCATCGACTTCCTCGAAATCCAGGCCTACCGCAAGACGCCGGTGGGCCAATTGCCCTATGGCTTGCAAAAGCGCGTCGAC
>JBIIZY010000230.1:0-3713 GCA_044346035.1 Rhodoferax sp.
TGAGGATGAGCTTGTTGAGCATCTCGCCGGCGTCGCCGCCTTTGCTGATGCGCAGCTTGACCTTGGCGTCTTTTTCAAACTGCGCCAACAGCGGCTTGGGGATGGAAAAGGAGCTGTGGGTGAGCACGCGCAGCTCGGTGGTTTGCGCCAGCGCCAGGCTGGTACACAGCGCAAAAGCGGCGGCAAGCAAAAGTTTGAAGGGCGAAAAAAAACCGTGTTGCATGGTGAGCGTCTCCGTCGTTCAAAAAACCCAGCGGGATTGATGACCACGAAAACTGCCACGCACAACACGGCATTTCCCCATCACGCTTCCTACGCTGGCATAACCCAGATCAGGTTCATGGGGTATTTCTCAGTCCGCTTGCGCAGACACCCCCGGTGAAGTCGCGAGTATACGGGCGTACCGCGCGGGGCCGCACAATGCCGGGCATGCGCCTGCTCCGTTCTCCGCTGTGGCCCTTGCGTTCCCCGCTATGGCCCTTGTTGGGCAGCTTCTCTTGGCAGGAGCTGCGGCACCACCCGTGGCGCAACGCTGCCGCGGTGGTGTCGGTGATGCTGGGCGTGGCGCTGGCGTTTTCGGTGCACCTGATCAACGCCTCGGCGCTCAACGAGTTCGCGCAAGCGGCCCGCTCGGTGGGCGGCCAGGCCGATTTGGAACTGCGCAGCAACGCCGCCAACGGCCTGTTCGACGAAGCCGTGCTGGCGCGGCTGCAATCGCACCCGCAGGTCGCCAGCGCCTCGCCGGTGCTGGAGTCCAGCAGCTATGCACTGGACGGCGCAGGGCCCGCGCAACAAGGCCCGCAACAAGGCCCGCAACACGACGCGCAGCATGCAGCGCGAACCCCAGACGCCGCTGCGCAGCCGCGAGGCCTTGGTACACAAGCGCAAGGCGTTGCGCCACCAGCACAGGCTGCCACACCGTCCCCGGCAGATGGCGCCACGCAGCGCACACCTTTGCGCCTGCTGGGCGTCGATGTGCTCCGGGTCGCGGCCATCGCGCCCGATTTGCTGCCCTTGCCCGACGCCGGCCAAAGCCGCTTGGCGGTGTTTGCACCCGACGCGGTGTTCCTCAATGCCAGCGCCCGCGCCGCGCTGCCGGGTGCGACCGTGCGATTGCAGCGCGGCCTGCAACTGCAATCCATGCAGGTGGCGGGCAGCGTGCGGGCGGCGGGTGCGCCGCTGGCGGTGATGGACATCGCCGCCCTGCAGGATTTTTTGGGTCAGGTGGGGCAGTTGTCGCGCGTGGATTTGCGCTTGCAGCCGGGGGTGGACCGGTTCGCCCTTGCCCGCGAACTGCAGGCCAGCCCCGGCTGGCCCAAAGACGTGCAGCTGGTGCAGCCGGGCGACGCGCCGCAGCGCATCAATGACTTGTCGCGCGCCTACCGGGTCAACCTGACGGTGCTGGCACTGGTGGCGCTGTTTACTGGCGCGTTCTTGGTGTATTCGGTGCTGGCGTTGAGCGTGGCGCGGCGCGCCCAGCAGTTTGCTTTGCTGGGCGTGCTGGGTCTGACCGGGCGGCAGCGGCTGGCCTTGGTGGTGCTGGAGGCGGGGGCGCTGGGTGCCGTGGGCAGCGGCCTGGGGCTGCTCTTGGGCACCACGCTGGCCGGCCTGGCGCTGCACTTTTTGGGTGGCGATTTGGGTGGCGGTTACTTCCGCGGCGTGGGCGTGGCGCTGCGTTGGGATGCGGGGGCGGCCGCTGGATTTGCCGCACTGGGTGTGGCGGCGGCGTTGCTGGGCGCTTGGTGGCCGGCGCGCAGTGCGCAGCGCCTACCGCCTGCACAAACCCTCAAGGGCTTGGACGGTGCGCAAGGCGCTGGCACGGGCGCGGCGCGCTGGGGCTTTGGGCTGCTGGCACTGGGCGGCTTGCTGGCCCTGCTGCCCCCGGTGGGCGGGGTGCCGCTGGCGGCGTACCTGAGTGTGGCCGCGCTGCTGCTGGGCGGCATTGCGGCGCTGCCGTGGTGGGTGGGCCTGCTGCTGGACCGGCTGGCGCCCCACGTGCAGCACCGGGCGCTGTGGCTGTTGCCCATCGAGCGGGCGCGGCGGGTGCGGGCCAGTGCGGCCATTGCCGTCAGCGGCGTGGTGGCGGCCCTCAGCTTGGCGGTGGCACTCACGGTGATGGTGGCGAGTTTTCGGGGATCGGTGATGCAGTGGCTCGACGCCATGCTGCCCGCCTCGCTGTATGTGCGTACCGCCAGCAGCGCGGGCGCGATGGAGACCGCGTTTTTTGATCCGGCGTTTGTTACTGCGGCTGCGCGCCTGCCTGGCGTGGAGCGCCTGAGCAGCCAGCGCGTCATGGCGTTGGCGCTGGATACGGCCAAGCCCGCAGTGACCTTGCTGGTCCGGCCCCTGCGCGAACCCGGCACCGGCGCCTTGGGCTTGCCCTTGGTGGCCCAAGCCCTGCCGGCACCGCCGGGCACGGTGGCGATTTACGTGAGCGAGGCCATGGTGGACCTGTACGGCGCACAGGTGGGCACCGAGTTTGCGCCGCTACAAACCGCGTTGGCCTCGGCCAGCGGGGTCCCACGTTTTTTTGTGGCGGGCGTGTGGCGTGATTACGCGCGCCAGTTCGGCACCATCGCCATCGACCAAAGCGACTTTGCAAGCTGGAGCAAGGACGGTCGCGTCAACGACCTGGCGCTGTGGCTGGCACCGCAGGCCGAAGCCAGCGCGGTGGAGGGCGCGCTGCGTGCCCTGGCCAACACGCTGGCCGACACACCGGGCGGTGGCGCCGACCAGTTGCTGGAGTTCGGTTCGGCACAGCAGATTCGCAGAATCAGCTTGCAAATTTTTGACCGCAGTTTTGCAGTCACCTACTGGCTGCAGGCGGTGGCGATTGGCATTGGGCTGTTTGGAGTGGCGGCCAGCTTTAGCGCGCAGGTGCTGGCGCGGCGCAAAGAGTTTGGACTGCTGGTGCACCTGGGCCTGACACGCCGACAGATTCTGGGCGTGGTCGCCGCCGAGGGCGCGGTTTGGAGCGCGCTGGGTGCGCTGGCGGGATTGGCTTTGGGCCTGGCGGTGGCGGTGGTGCTGGTGCATGTGGTCAACCCACAGAGCTTCCACTGGACCATGGACCTTGCCGTGCCCTGGGCCCGGCTGCTGGCCCTGGCGGGCGCGGTGCTGGTGGCGGGCACGCTCACCGCCTGGCTGGCCGGACGCGCCGCCGCGGGGCGCGACGCGGTGCTGGCGGTGAAAGAAGATTGGTAGAGCGGGGTCGCGCACGTCGTGGCGGGGTTGACTTGTTGCGATGCGTTGTGTCCCATGCACCGCCCGACGCCGCAGGCGAATCGCCGACAATCGGGCGCGTCCGGCACCACCGCTGGTGGACGCGCGGGCCGCAAGCAACACCCAGGAGCGCAGCAATGCGAGCAACCCACCCATGAACCCGTGGCTGAGCCAGGCGATGGCGCGCATCGAGGCCGACTACCAGCGCAGCGCCGATACCCACCTTATCGCGCTGCCCCTGCCGTGCTTTGCCGAGCACGGCATCGACCTCTACCTCAAGGACGAGTCCACCCACCCCACCGGCAGCCTCAAGCACCGGCTGGCGCGCTCGCTGTTTTTGTACGCGCTGTGCAACGGCTGGATACGCGAGGGCTCGACCATCGTCGAAGCGTCCAGTGGCTCCACCGCTGTCAGCGAGGCCTACTTTGCGCGGCTGCTGGGGCTGCCGTTTATTGCGGTGATGGCGCGTGACACCTCGCCCGAAAAAATTG
>JBIIZY010000077.1:0-12475 GCA_044346035.1 Rhodoferax sp.
TCACGCTGGCCGCCAGGATGGCAGTCAGGTTGGCCAGCCGGTAATCCATCACGCCGGAGAGCAGCAGCGTCAGCACATACTGCAAGGCGCTGCCAAAGCCCGATGCCGTGGCGTATTGGCCAAACTCTTTGGACAGCACGCGCAGGCTCACGCGCCCCGGAGACTCGTGGGCTTCGAGCCGCTTGACCCGGTCCGACCAGGTCCACAGCCGGTTCCAGGTGAAGTTGTTGATGGTGGCAATCAGGATGGCGAAGGCCAGCGAGATATAGGGCTTTTGGTAGGCGGCTTCGATAGTGTGGAAGATGTACTCATGGCCTATGTAGAGCACTGACAAGTTGACCACCGTGCCACTGGCACCCACGATGCCGAACTTGAGGTAGCGGTAGCGCCCAATCCAGCCCAAGCCCCACAGCACCAGACGCTGCAGACCACTCATGCGGTCTCAACCGCGTGCGGATGACGCTGCAAAAACGCCAGCGCATCGGCCAGTACCGGGTCGGGTGCAATGCGCTTGAGGCACTGGTTGTCGCCATCGCAAAACGTGAGGCGGTGGTTGTAGGCCGACAGGCAGGGCGAACATGCAATGCCGCTTTCGAGCACCTGGTTGCGTGTACCCAAGGGTCCGTACAAGCGACCGGTTTCCGGCCCGAAAAACACCATGGTCTGTATCGGTGTCAGGGTCGCAAAATGGCCGGGCCCGCCGTCGTTGGTGATGAGCAGGCGCGCGGCGTGAAACAGCATCAACAGCTCGCGGATGCTGCGGGTGTAGCCGGTCAGGTCGATGCAGGCGGGGCTGTTGGTTTGGGCTTGCAGGTCGCGGGCCAGTTGCGCGTCGTCTTTGAGGCCAATCAGCCCCACCGCGTAACCGGCGCGGCACAGCCCCTGGGCCACGCGCGCGTAATGCGTTGCGGGCCAGGCGCGCTCGGGCAAGATGCCGCCCCCGGCGTACAGCAGCACCAGTTTGCGTTCGGCGGTAACGGGATGGTCCGCGTGGAGTTGGCTTTGGTACTGGGCCAGCTCGGTGCTGCTAAAGCGCACCGCAAGCTCGGTGTCCACCGGCATGCTGCGAATGGCGGCAGCCTTGTTGCGCGGCACACTGCCTTCGCCGCCCAGCGCATCGACCAGCGACAAAAACTGCTTGCTGATGTGCTGGTAGGGGTTGTACGGAATGGCGTGGTTGATAAAGCTGCCGCGGTACAAACCTTCCTGTGTGTGCGGTGTGAAGCCCACCCGCACCGGGGCACCTGTAGAGAACGACAAGAGCGCGCTGATACGGGAAAACAGTTCGCAGTCAATGACGGCATCGAGCGGCAGTTTGCGCATGGCCAAGCTCACCTGCACGATGTCACGTAGCAAGGTCAGGCCCGAGCTGTCGTCTAGGCTGTGCATGTGTTGCGGCTGGGTGAGCTGCAGCAGCTTGGAGACTTCTTGGTTCTTCTTGAGTTGCAAGACGTGGATTGCCGCTTGCGGGTACTTGCGCCGCAGCGCGGCAAACATCGGGCCGGCCAGCACGATGCTGCCCATCTCGGAGAGCAAGATCACCAAGATGTTGTTGGCCTGCTGTGGCAGCGCGGCTGGGGTGCGCTGGGTCCAGCGCACCCACACAGACACCACGCCGCACAGCAGCTGGCCAAGCCAGCGGTCTATGAAGCGTTGTGTCTGAAGTTTCATGGTGCTGGCATACCGGCTTGGTTTACAGACCAGCAGCTGCGCGCAGTGCGGCGGCTTTGTCGGTGCGCTCCCAAGAAAACTCGGGCTCTTCGCGGCCGAAGTGCCCATACGCGGCCGTTTTTTCGTAAATGGGTCGCAGCAGGTCGAGCATCTGGATGATGCCCTTGGGGCGCAGGTCGAAGTGTGCGTTGACCAGGGCCGCAATCTTCTCGTCGGGGATGACGCCGGTGCCTTCGGTGTAGACGGTTACGTTCATCGGCTTGGCTACGCCAATCGCGTACGCCACTTGAATTTGGCACTGGCGGGCCAGGCCGGCTGCCACGATGTTTTTGGCGACGTAGCGCGCGGCATAGGCAGCAGAGCGGTCCACCTTGGTGGGGTCTTTGCCGGAGAAGGCGCCGCCACCGTGCGGGCAGGCGCCACCGTAGGTATCGACAATGATCTTGCGCCCGGTCAGGCCGCAGTCGCCCTGCGGGCCGCCCACCACAAAACGGCCTGTGGGGTTGACCAGGTAGCGGGTGTTTTGCAGCCATTCCTTGGGCAGCACGGGTTTGATGATTTCTTCCACCACCGCGTCAATGAACTCCTGCTTCATGGTGGCGCCGTTGCTCATTTCGGGGCTGTGCTGGCTGGACAGCACCACGGTGTCGATGCTGTGTGGCTTGCCGTCCACGTAGCGCATGGTCACCTGGCTCTTGGCGTCGGGGCGCAAATAGGGCATGCGACCATCTTTGCGCAGCTGCGCTTGGCGCTCGACCAGACGGTGGGCGTAGTAGATGGGCGCGGGCATCAGTTCGGGGGTTTCGTTGCAGGCGTAACCAAACATCAGGCCCTGGTCACCGGCGCCGGTGTTGAGGTGGTCGTCTGAGGCATGGTCCACGCCCTGGGCGATGTCGTTGCTCTGCTTGTCGTAGGCCACCAGTACCGCGCAGCCTTTGTAGTCGATCCCGTACTCGGTGTTGTCGTAGCCGATGCGTTTGATGGTGTCACGCGCCACCTGGATGTAGTCCACATGCGCGTTGGTGGTGATCTCGCCGGCCAGCACCACCAAGCCGGTGTTGCACAGTGTCTCGGCTGCCACGCGCGACTTGGGGTCTTGGCGGAAGATTGCGTCGAGGATGGCATCCGAGATCTGGTCAGCCACCTTGTCAGGGTGGCCTTCAGAGACGGATTCGGAAGTGAAAAGAAAGTCGTTCGCCATAAAGGGTGCTCCAAAAGTGAGGTCAAGTCGCGTTGCTTGGGCTTTTGGCTTCCAGCGAACGCTTTAGCAGATTTGTCAAACAAATTTGACAAGGCACAATGGCAAGCCCTTGCCGGGCCAGCCCCTGTGTGTCGCCCTGCAAGTAGTTCTGTAACTCAGCGACAGCGCGCATTTTATCCCAGCCATGACCGCTCTTTTGAGACTGCTGTCCCGCCTGCCGCTTTGGTTGCTGCACGCCTGCGGGGTGCTGCTGGGTTGGCTGGCGTATCTGGGTTCGCGGTCCTACCGACAACGGCTGGTAGCGCATGCGGCGCTAGCGGGCGTGGGCCGTGGCGTGTGGCTGCGCTCGGTGGGCGAGGCGGGCAAGCTGGTGGCCGAACTGCCCCGGCTGTGGCTGGGCTCGGCGGTACCGGTGCGCTGGAGCGGCGAGCAGCACATCAGCGCAGCACTTGCGGCGGGGCGGGGCATCGTTTTTTTGACGCCGCACCTGGGCTGCTTCGAGGTAACGGCGCAGGCGTATGCCCAGCGTTTCGGCCAAAGCGAGCGGCCCATGACGGTGCTGTACCGGGCGCCGCGCAAAGCCTGGTTGGCGCGTCTGGTCGTGGCCGCGCGTGCCAGGCCGGGCTTGCGCACCGCGCCGGCCACGCTGGCTGGCGTCAAGCAGTTGATCAAAGCCCTGAAATCCGGCGAATGCGTGGGCTTGCTGCCCGACCAGGTGCCGCCGCAACAGCAGGGGCTGTGGTCGCCTTTTTTTGGCAGGCCGGCTTACACCATGACGCTGTCAGCCCGCTTGGCCTTGCAAACGGGCGCAACGGTGTTGCTGGCCTGGGGCGAGCGTTTGTCTTGGGGGCGTGGGTACGTGGTGCATGTGCGGCCCCTGAGCAACGCCATGCCGGATGCGGCGGGCGGTGGCCTGGATGCCAAGCTGGAACAGGCAGTAGGCCAGATTAACCACGCCATGGAGATGCTGATTTTGTCGCACCCGAGCCAGTACCTGTGGGGCTACGACCGCTACAAGCAACCCAGGGAGGGCGGTTGAGGTGACCCGCTTTTCGCTGCGCTTGGTGCAATGGATTGGGCACTTGCCCCTGCCTTGGGTTCGCGTTTTGGGCGCTGCTTTGGGCTGGACTTTGTACCTGTTGATTGGTTCACGCCGGCGCGTGGTGCACACCAACTTGCGCCTGTGCTTTCCGCACTGGCCTGCGCAAGTACTGCGCCACCAGACGCGCCAAACTTTTGTGTACTTCGCCCAGGCCTGGTTGGACCGTGGTTGGCTCTGGTACGCGCCGACTGAAGTGACCTTGCAGCGGCTGCGCCTAGTGGGCGCGGTGGAGGAACTCGAAGGACAGTCGCCCACTTTGATTTTTGTGCCGCATTTTGTCGGCATGGACGCTGGCTGGACCGCAATGACCCAGCAGCTTTCTCGCCGGTTTACCACGGTGTATGCCGCACAAACCAACCGCGTGGTGGACGCTTGGATTTTGAAGGGCCGCAAGCGTTTTCCCAATGGCCGCCCGTTTGATCGCCGCGAAGGTTTTAAGCCGGTGCTGCAAGCCTTGCGCGCGGGCGAGCCCTTGTGTCTGCTGCCCGACATGAACTACGACCCCAAAGATTCGGTGTTTGTGCCGTTCTATGGTGTCAGTGCGGCCACGGTGCCTTCGCTGTCGCGGGTGGCCAAAATGGGCCGTGCCAAAGTGATAGCCATGGTGTCGCGCATCACGCCACAGGGCTACGAAGTCGAGATCACACCGCGCTGGCCAGATTTTCCAAGCGAGGATTTGGTGGCCGACACCGCCGCCATGAACCTGCGTTTGCAGGCCTATATTGACCGCGATCCGGCCCAGTATTACTGGGTGCACAAGCGCTTCAAAGACCGCCCGCACGGCGAGCCCGCGCCGTACTAGATGGCGGGCCTGCGCCGTATCAGTGTGCGGCCGGCGCGCTGGGGCTTTCGGCCAGGGACGCGGGCACGGCATCGGCTACCGGGTGGGCCCACTTCCAGAGTAGTTCCGCTACGTCACCTAAGCCGGTGCGCTTGGTTGCAGAGAACAGCATCACATCGCCGCCCCCGGCTTGTAGCTTGGTAATGGAAAGCGCCTTGGTCGCCTCGGCGCGGGTGAGTTTGTCGGCCTTGGTCAGCACCACCAAAAATTTCAGGCCCTGCTGCACCCGGGGCCGGATCACATCAAGCAGTATTTCGTCAAGCTCGGTGAGCCCCAGGCGCGGGTCGCACAGGAGCACGATGCCTGTGAGGTTTTCGCGGGTGACCAGGTAGTTGGCCATCACTTGTTGCCAGCGAATTTTGTCTTGCTGTGGCACCGCGGCGTAGCCATAGCCGGGTAAATCCGTCAGCACGGCGTCGGTGATGCCTTGCTTGCCCAGTGAGAACAGGTTGATGTGTTGTGTGCGCCCCGGCTTTTTGGACGCGAATGCCAGCTGCCGCTGCTGGGTCAGCGTGTTGATGCAGGTGGATTTGCCTGCGTTGGAGCGCCCCACAAAGGCGATCTCGGGCACATCGAGTGCCGGCAAAAAATGGAGCTGCGGCGCCGTCGTCAGGAACTTCGCTGTGTGCAGCCAGCCCAATGCGGTGGCGGCTGCGGTTTTTTCCGGGCTGGATGTTGCGCCGGGTGCGTGTGGCGCGGGGCGAGGGTCTTTGTGTTTTGTCATTGTGTGATGAGGTCAGCCCGGCACGCATTGTAGAATGCCGGTAGTTTTTGCCCACCCGACCCCCACGCACTATGAAGCTGCCCGCCTCTTTGATGTTCACTGTTGCGATTGCCGCAATTTCAGTTTCGGCGTTCGCAAACACGCCGGCCTCTCAGCAAGCCAAGCCCGACCTGGCCAAAGGCGAAGCGAGCTACGGCGCAGTCTGTGCGGCATGCCACGGGACGGACGGCAACTCGTCCATTCCCGCGAATCCAAAACTGGCCCAGCAACACCCGCAATACCTAGTCAAGCAGTTGCAAGAGTACAAGTCGGGTAAACGCAACAACGCGATCATGCTGGGCTTTGCCACCGCGCTGTCCGAGGACGACATGCGCAATATCGCCCACTGGCTGGCAAGCAAACCGGTCAAGCCAGGTTTTGCCAAAGACAAAGAATTGGTCGCCCTGGGTGAGCGCATTTACCGCGGTGGTATTGCAGACCGCCAAGTGCCTGCGTGTGCCGGGTGCCACAGCCCCAATGGCGCTGGCATTCCCTCCCAGTACCCACGTTTGGGTGGGCAGCATGCGGAGTATTCGGTGGCCCAGTTGATCGCTTTTCGAGATGGTATTCGCAAGAACAACCTGGCCATGACCCAGGTCGCGGCCAAGTTGAACGACCGTGAGATTCGGGCAGTATCCGATTACATTGCCGGTTTGCGCTAGCCACGTTCCACGTCTGCTGCGCCCCAAGGCACATAACGCAAGCGAGGTGACGCCAGTCACCTCGCTTTTTTTTGGGTAAACCCCGCGTCGGCACGCGCCCTGCGCGTGTGTGAAGATAGGTGTAAGAAGCTGGGCTTCCAGCCGACCACTGCCACAACCAGGAACACACCATGCCCAACAATCCCAAACACCTCGGCCTTCCTCGGATGCTTTCCAGTGAGATTACCGATCCTTCTGTTTACGCCCGGCGCCGTGACATATTGAAACAGTTGGCCGGCGGGCTCGCAGGTGTCGGCATGGCAGCGTGGGCATCGCGTGACGCCTTGGCCCAGGCGAGTTGGGGTGTGCGGCCGGGAAAGTTGGCAGCCTTGCCTGCCCAGATTTCTAAACTGGCGGGTGCAACGACTTCAGAGAAGGCCACTCTCTACAAGGACGCCAGCAGTTACAACAATTTTTACGAGTTTGGGACCGACAAATCCGACCCGGCCCGTAACGCCCATACCCTGAAAACCAAGCCATGGTCGGTGGAGATAGAGGGGTTGGTCAGCCGACCCGGCACCTTGCAACTTGAAGATTTGCTCAAACTCAGCCCGCAGGAGGAGCGCATATACCGCCTGCGCTGCGTGGAGGGTTGGTCGATGGTGATTCCCTGGATCGGCTACTCGATGGCAGAACTGATCAAGCGGGTGCAGCCCTTGGGTAGCGCCAAGTACGTGGAGTTCATTACCTTGGCCGACCCGAAAACCATGCCGTTTGTCGGTTCGCGGGTCCTGGATTGGCCTTACGTAGAAGGGCTGCGTATGGATGAGGCGATGCACCCACTGACCATGCTTGCCTTTGGTATGTACGGTGAGGTGATGCCCAACCAGAACGGTGCGCCGGTGCGCCTGGTTGTGCCGTGGAAGTATGGTTTCAAGAGCGGCAAAAGCATTGTCAAAATCCGCTTCACTGAAAAGCAACCGGCCACCGCTTGGAACAAAGCGGCTGCCAACGAGTATGGCTTCTACTCGAACGTGAATCCCAAGGTAGACCATCCAAGGTGGAGCCAGGCCACTGAGCGGCGCATCGGCGAGGACGGACTGTTTACCAAAAAGCGCCCAACCCTGATGTTCAATGGCTACGAGGCACAGGTGGGGCAGTTGTACGCGGGGATGGATCTGAAGAAGTTCTACTGATTCGCCCATTGCACCTTGCTTGCGTGACCCCATGAAGCGCTGGTTGCAAAGCGGCTGGTCCAAGCCGGTGTGGTTTGGTTTGTCCTTGCTGCCCTTGCTTTGGTTGGTGGTGGCCACATGGACCGACCAGTTGGGGGCCAATCCGGCCGAGGCCTTGGTACGCTCGACCGGGGATTGGACCTTGCGGGCGCTGTGTTTGGTGCTGGCTATCACCCCACTGCGTGTGGTTCTGGCCTTGCCGGCGCTGGCCCGATTTCGCCGTATGGCGGGTTTGTTTGTTTACTTGTACGCAACCCTGCACTTGCTGGCATACGCGTGGTTGGACATGGGTTTGGCTGTGCAAGATATTGCCAAAGACATTGTCCAACGTCCCTTCATCTTGGTGGGTTTTTGCGCGGTGTTGCTGCTCACACTGCTGGCGTTCACGTCGTTTAACCGCGCTATCCGTTTCTTGGGTGCTAGGCGCTGGCAGTTGCTGCACCGCTTGGTGTATGCGGTAGCGGTGTTGGCGGTGCTGCACTTCTTCTGGATGCGCGCGGGCAAGAACGATTTTGCAGAGGTGGCGTTGTATGCCGCGATGTTGGCTGCGCTGCTGGGCTGGCGTGTTCACCGCGCCTTGCGCGGCCGAGGCGGTGCCTAAAACCGCCTTTGGGTAGTTCAGCGTGGCAGTGCGCCGCTGCCCACCAGCGCTTCGCAACGCAGCTGATCGTCCATGGTTTCGCGTCGGCGGATGACATGGCATTGGTCGCCATCGATGAGCAACTCGGCAGCGCGTGGCCGGGCGTTGTAGTTGCTGGCCATGCTCATGCAGTACGCACCGGCGGACAAAACTGCAAGGCGCTGGCCTGCTTGCACGCCCAAAGACCGATCGCGTCCGATCCAGTCGCCACTCTCGCAGACTGGGCCCACAATGTCGTACACCAACTCGGTTTGGTCAGACTGGCGCAAGACGGTGGGGACAATGGTGTGGAACGCCTGGTACATCGCAGGGCGGGGCAGATCGTTCATGGCGGCGTCGACGATGCAGAAATTCTTCTGCTCCCCTGGCTTGAGGTACAGCACCTCGGTGATGCACACGCCAGCGTTGCCGACCAAGGAGCGGCCGGGCTCGATCATCAGCTTGCGTTGTCCGAAGCCACGCGCGTCGAGCCGTTGCAGCATTTTCTGCCACAAGGTCTCTGCAGCGGGTGGCGTATCACCGTTGTAGTTGATGCCAAGCCCACCGCCGAAGTCGAGGTGTTGGATTGGAATATCCGCTGCTTCAATGGATTCGACCAGCTCCAGCATCCGGTCAACCGTCTCTAGGTACGGTGCTTCATCGGTGATCTGGGAGCCAATGTGGCAGTCGATACCCACGATTTCGAGGCCCGACAGCGCGTGGGCACGCTGGTATGTAGCCAAGGTGCGGTCGTGCGCAATCCCAAACTTGTTGCCCTTGAGCCCGGTCGAGATGTAGGGATGGGTTTTCGGATCTACGTTGGGATTGACCCTGATGCTGATCGGTGCGCGCTTGCCCATTGACAAAGCGACTTCATTGAGTACATCTATTTCGGCCTCGCTCTCGACGTTGAAGCAACCGATCCCGACCTCCAGCGCGCGCCGCATTTCCGCCTGCGTTTTACCCACGCCAGAGAAAATGATCTTCTCGGGGGCAGCACCGGCTGCGAGCGCCCGCGCCAGCTCACCCGCAGAAACAATGTCAAAACCACAACCTGCTTGCGCAAACACTTGCAGCACGCCAAGCGACGGGTTGGCTTTCATGGCGTAGCAGATCTGCACTTGGCGCCCGGAAAAGCCTCTCTGGTAGCCAGCCAGCGCCGCCAGCATCGATGCTTTGGAGTAAACGAAAAGGGGGGTGCCGTGCGCGGTGGCCAAGGCGTCGAGGGCGTGTCCGTCCATGCACAGCTGCTTGCCTACGTAGGCGGTGTGGGGGTGGCCGGGCAAGGTCATGGTGTGGACTGCGCAGCAAGGCGCTCAGGGCTTGCGGGTGCCTTGGTGGGCGCGGACGTTTTGGCAGGGCGATCGGGCAGATACAGTGCGCCAGTCTGGCCGCACCCGGCTAAAGCCAGTACGGCAGCGCTCGCAAGCCCCGCGCTGACTAGAATGAAAATTGGTTTCAACATGGCGAAATTGTAATGACCGACTTAGAGTTTCAGGACCGCGCAGAGGCTTTGTTGCGCTCGGTGGAAGTTTGCTGCGACCAAATCAACGATGGGTCTGCCGTAGACATCGACAACCAACGCGTCGGCGGGATGGTGACCCTGGTGTTCGATGGTGGGAGCCAGATCGTGATCAATCTGCAAAAGCCGCTGCATGAGGTCTGGATGGCCACCAAACTGGGGGGTTACCACTACCGCTGGGTCGATGGTGCGTGGCAAGACACCAAGGGCGGAGGCGAGTTTTTTGCGGGGCTTACCCAGCACGCAACCTTGCAGGCGGGTTGCCCCGTTGTGTTCCGCGCCTAGCTAGTTTTTGAACAAGTCCAAGATGCGCCGCTTCTCTTCGGATGGGGGTAGCGCTTGGTTGGGATTGGTCTCGGCGCCGTCGACCAGGGTTACGGTGGAGACACCGGCCCCCTTGGTGAACTCGTCGTAGTACCACTCGTTGCCGACTTGCACTACGCCTTCAGGTACTGCGGGCTCGGCGATGGGCACGTTTTTGAGCGCGGTTTCCATGAACTGGATCCAGACCGGCAGGCTCAGCCCGCCGCCGGTTTCGCGATCGCCGAGTTTGCGCGGGTTGTCGTAGCCAATCCATGTGACGGCGGCGATGGTGGGCTGGTATCCCGCAAACCATGCATCCATGGAGTCGTTTGTGGTGCCGGTTTTGCCATACACATCGGGTCGCTTGAGTGTGCTTTGCGCCCGCGCTGCGGTGCCCGAGCGGGTGACCTCCTGCAGCAAGCTGGTCACAACGAAGGCGTTGCGCGGGTCGATAGCGCGCTGCGCTTCGTCCAGGACCGGGGGCTTGGTTTCAAGCAGTGTTTTGCCGCGCTGCTCACTGATTTTTGTGACCAGCCACGGGTTGACGCGGTATCCCCCATTGGCAAACACCGCGTATGCGCTGGCCATTTGCATCGGTGTCACTGAGCCTGCCCCGAGTGCCATCGTGAGGTAGGGGGGGTGCTTTTCCGCTTCAAACCCGAAGCGGGCAATCCAGTCTTGCGCGTACTGCGGGCCGATGGAGTTGAGCACTTGGATCGACACCATGTTTTTGGACTTTGCCAAACCGCGGCGCAGGGTCATGGGGCCCTCAAATGTGCCGTCGTAGTTTTTGGGCTCCCAAGGTTGCCCACCCGTTACGCCACTGCCAAAGAACAGCGGCGCGTCGTTGACCACGGTCGCCGGAGAGAAGCCTTTCTCGAGTGCTGCTGAGTAGATGAACGGCTTGAAGCTTGAGCCCGGCTGGCGCCATGCCTGTGTGACATGGTTGAACTTGTTTTTCTCAAAGTCGAACCCCCCAACCAGGGCGCGAATCGAGCCGTCACGGGGGTCCATTGCAACGAAGGCACCTTCCACCTCGGGCAACTGGGTTATCTCCCAAGTGCCTTTGGTGGACTTGGTGACCCGGATCACGGCACCCGGTCGGATTTTGGTGGTGGGTGGCGCTTTGTCGGACAGTCCGGACTGGGCCGGTTTGAGGCCGTCGCCGACGATCTCAAGACGCTCGCTGTTCTGGCGTACCGCAACGACTTTCTTGGGGTTGGCGCTCAGTACCACTGCAGACATGATGTCGCCGTTGTCGGGGTGGTCCTCTAGCGCCTCGTCAATAGCTTCTTCGGTGGGTTGTGATCCACCAGAAAGCGCAATGAACTTTTCTGGTCCACGGTAGACCTGTCGGCGCTCAAAGTCCATGATGCCGGCGCGCAGTGCCCGGTATGCGGCGGTCTGCTCGGCCGAGCGAATGGTGGTCTGCACGTTGAGACCGCGCGTGTAGGTCTCGTCGCCGTACTGTGTGAAAACCAGCTGGCGCACCATCTCTGCCAAGTACTCTGCATGTACCTTGGTCGTATCCGGGCCGCTTCTGATTTGCAGCTTTTCCGCCTTGGCACTTTCCGCTTGCTCGGCGGTGATGAAGCCGTTCTCCAGCATGCGTTCGATGATGTGGAGCTGGCGCGAACGCGCACGCTTGGGGTTGCTGATAGGGTTGTACGCGGAGGGCGCTTTGGGCAAGCCAGCCAACATCGCGGCCTCTGCAATCGAAACGTCTTTGAGGGGCTTGCCGAAATAGGTTTCTGCAGCCGCTGCAAATCCATAAGCCCGGTTGCCCAAGAAAATTTGGTTCATGTAGATCTCTAGGATCTGGTCTTTCGTGAGTAAGTGTTCGAGCTTGAAGGTCAGCAAAACTTCGTAGATTTTTCGGGTAAACGTCTTCTCTGAGGACAAGTACACGTTGCGCGCAACCTGCATCGTGATGGTCGATGCGCCCTGACTTTTTGCACGCCCCACATTGGCCAACGCGGCACGCAGCATGCCAACGTAATCGACACCACCGTGCTCAAAGAACCGTGAATCTTCGATCGCCAACACCGCCTGGGTCATCACTTTGGGAATCTCGGCAATTGGCGTCAGATTGCGTCGCTCTTCGCCAAACTCTCCCAGCAAATCCCCTTCGATGGAGAAGATGCGCAAGGGCAGTTTTGGACGGTAGTCAGACAAGTCCGAAATGTCTGGAAGGTTCGGGTAGGCCACAGCCAGTGCAATGCCGACCACCATCAGCAGCGACAGTGCACCCGCCACGCCCAGCCCGAGCAGCCACAGCACGCCTTTGAGGATCCAGTGCATTCCAGCTACCGAGTTCGGTGGCGTACCACTTGGGCCGTTGGGAGGGAGTTGGGGTTGGGACATGGCTGGCGGCGTTAGGACGTCGGGAGTATAAAAACGGTCACCCGCGACCGCATCTGCGGTAGCGCTTATTGTTGCTCCGAATCGTTGGCGTGATTTTTTCCGCGATCAGCGGCTTGCGCGCCAATTTTTTGTGCGTCTGCTTTTGGCGATGCGGCCTTTGTACGCCGCGACGCATAAACTTTTGCTGCACCAAAGGCTTGCTGATAGCATTCC
>JBIIZY010000231.1:0-3644 GCA_044346035.1 Rhodoferax sp.
TACCTGTCACCCAACAACTTCGAGAGGAAACATCAGGAAAAAATCAATACCGTTGAACATCAGATAATCCACGAGCTTCAATGAAGAAGCTCATAGCGTCCGTGGAAACGGGTCAAGTCCAACTTCAAATCACAGCAATCGTACCGTTTGGAATCAACCTTGCAAAGAACGTCTTCGCAGTACACGGCGTGGATGCGTTGGGTCAGCCCGCGCTGGTGCGACCCGAGGTACCACGCGCCAAGTGATGCAAAGTCGATAGAGCGTTGCGGTGAAACAGGACGGCTGGTGCTCTGTAGCGCACCAATCCGAAGGGCTGCGCCATCGCGTGGGCTTCGAGTTGCGCTAGCTGTGCCAGCAGCCCAACCCCGTGAACATCAACCGGCGAACGCGTTCACAGCAAGCCCTGGCGTATCCACGCGCAGGTAAAACACTGCGCCGCTGTCGGGGAAGGCCGCCAGCTCCTGCGCGCTGCGGCCGTGGCGGGCGGTGGTGACAAACAGGGTTTGCAGGTCCGGCCCACCGAAGCAGGGCATGGTGGGGCATTGCGCGGGGGTGGGGATCTCGCGCAAGAGCGTGCCATCTGGCGCGTAGCAGGCGATGCGTTGGCCCTCAAACAGACTGACCCAGTAGTTGCCGTGCACATCCACTGCCGCGCCGTCAGGACGGCCGCGGTAGCCACCTGCGTCGAAAGTCCAACCCGCGGGCTTGGCATCAAAACGCAGGTGGATGCGGTGTGCATCCAAGGTGTTGGCACCCAGCTGGTAGTCCCAGGCGTGCACCACATGGTTGGGCGTGTCGGCCCAGTACAGGGTGCGGTTGTCTGGGCTCCAGGCCAGGCCGTTGGCGGTGAGCGCAGCACCGGCTTGGCGCTGCACCTGGGCAGAGCCCGCGCGGCAGTCGATGGAGAAAAGCTCGGCAGCGTGGCTGGCTTTGGGCTCGTCGATGGTGCCCACCCAGAACCGGCCCAGCGCGTCGCATTTGCCGTCGTTGGCGCGCACGCTGGCGGTGTCGTAGGGCAGCGTGGCGATGGGCTCCAGCGCACCGCCCCAGGTGCGGGCGCGGAATACGCCGTGGCGCAAGGCAATCACCCAACCGCCACCGCTGGCAGGCGCTATGCAGCCTGGCTCGCTGGGCATGTCCCACGCTTGCATCTGCGCGGGCGCGCCATGGGCAAACTCTGCGCGCAGCAGCTGCTTGCCGGGAATATCAACCCAGTACAGCCGCTGCTCCTGCGCATGCCAAAAAGGCGATTCACCTAGGGCGTAGTGCGCGCTGCCCAGCACCTGCCAACCCACCGACCGCCAATCGGGCAGAGCGTGGGGTGCGAAAGTGGATGCGGGAGTGCGCGCGGGTACGGGTTCCGGTGCGGGCAGAGCAGCGGGTGTGCTGGTGTGCGTGGCACCCACAGCGCCGGTGCGTGTGGTGCCTGCCGCAGCAGTTGCGGGGCTTGGGTTGGCTGGCGATGCGGTGGGTTCCATCGGTTTGGCGGGGTGCATGGTGCGCTCACTTGGGTTGCACAGAAGCGCCCAGTTTAGGCGCGGCTGCGCACCGCGATGCGCATGCGCGCACCCAAGCTCTGGTGGGTTTGCAGCACCCGCACGCCCAAGTCCTCGGCGCTGGCCACGCCCCGCGCCAGCAGGTTGAGGGCGTTGTTGGTGTGGCTGACCGGCTCGATGGCAATGTTGTCGCGCGCGGGCGTGGTGAACACCACCAGCTGCGTCAAGTCCGAACTGATGCGGGTGTCCAGCAAGTCGTCTTGCAGATGCACCTGGCCGCTCCAGCCGTCAAAACAGTGGTCCACGGTCAGGTTGGCGCAGTCGGTTTGCAGCCCGGTGTGGGGCAGGCGCTGCGTGGGCAGCTTGTCGGCGTCCATCTCCCAGCGGCCTTGCGCTGCAAACGCGATGCGCGCGCCGCTGTGTTTGGCGAAGTACGGGTGCCAGCCCAGGCCTGCGGGGAAGGCCTCGGCCTCGTGGTTGGTGATGCGCATGGTGAGCACCAGTGCATCGCCGTACTGCGCGTCGCTCTCCAGCAAGATGTGCTGGGTGCAGTCAAACGCAAACGGCCAACCGGCGTCGGGCGTGTGCTGGTAGTGCAGCGTGACGGAATGGGCGTCGCCTCCAATCACCGCCCACGCGCGCTCCCAGCCCACGCCATGGATGGCGTGCGGCTCGGGCGCAAAGTTGGGGGCCAGCGCGTACTCCGCCCCAGCCCAGTGCATGCGCGCAAAGGCCTGCCGGTTGGAGTAGGGCACCAGCGGGTAGCTGCCCGAAAGCCGCACCGATTGCAACTGCGCCGCCGGCGTGGAGCGCAGCACCGGCACATCGGCACACCACAAGCCGGCAATGCAGCCGCCCAAGGCGGGGCTGATCTCGCAGCGCAGTGCGCCTTGGGTTAGGACGATGGGGGGTGGGGGGGTGGGCATAGAGTTATTTGACATGCGTTGCCGATGCTTATTGACAGATTTATTGACAGCCGTTGCCGTATTCAATGCAAATCTGTCTATAAAGAGGCGCCCGGCAAGGCATAGCGGGTCCCTTTATGGGTACCGGTCTTTTGAATGGCCTCCAGAGCGACCTGCGACTGAAGCAATGTTCTCAACCGGCGCGGCGAAATCTCTTTGCCGATACGTGCGTGGATCTCACCGAATGCGGACCAGGGATAGCGCCCCAAATCCTCCAACACCAAAGCCCGCAGCCGATGGTCTTCGATGCGCTTGAGCGTGGTCACCGCCGGAAATGCCAGCGAACGAAGCAGCTCTGGCTGAACGAAATAGCGCGTGGCCTGGGTGCGGCCGCTTTGGCCCACAAGCCCCCATTCGCACAGCCGCCCGCCCATGGCGTTGGCAAAGGCCACACAGTCTTTGGCCAGCTCCGCCCAGTCAGCCGACTTGGCTGTAACGGCGCGCAGCGATTTGCGGTCAAGGAGTTGGCCCTCCAGGCTCACGTTGCGGTCTCCCAAAGTTGATTCTCAAGTTGCTGGACGTTCATTCCACGTTCTCGTTCTTCTGATTGGCCCATCCTCCAGTGCCATGCCGCAAGGCTGCGCTGGCCGCTGCCAGTCTAGCAAAGGGACACACCCACGCAGCCTGCGCTGCGGGGGCAGCGTGTAACGCACAACGCGGGCTTGTGCGGGCACCAGGGACCGAATGCGCTAGGCCGCAGGGTCCGGCGCGACCTGGTGATTGCCCATGATCTCCAACGCCTTGACGAGTGCCGAGTGGTCCTGGTCTTGCAGGCCGTGGCCGCTGCACACCTGCATGAGCTGCGCAGCACCGGCGGTTTGTGGCAGGGCCAGGCCCATGGACTTGGCGCCTTGCAGCGCCAGGCCCAGGTCTTTTTGGTGCAGACCGATGCGAAACCCGGGCTTGAAGGTGCGCTTGATCATGCGCTCGCCATGCACCTCCAGAATGCGCGAGGCAGCAAATCCGCCCATCAGCGCCTCGCGGACTTTGGCGGGGTCGGCACCGGCTTTGCTGGCAAACAGCAGGGCCTCGCCCACGGCGGCGATGTTGAGCGCCACGATCATCTGGTTGGCCACCTTGCAGGTCTGGCCGTCGCCGTTGCCGCCGACCAAGGTGATGTTTTTGCCCATCTTTTGCAAAAGCGGCAGCACCCGGTCAAAGGCCGCCTGGGGCGCGCCCACCA
>JBIIZY010000232.1:0-3636 GCA_044346035.1 Rhodoferax sp.
GCGCCACCGTGATCCCCAACCTGCGGCGCTTTCCGCGCATTGGTCGACGCTATCTGGCGAACCCGCCACAGTCGGCCGAGGCGCTTGCGCAATTGGCGGCGCTGCCAGCGGGTGCGCCGGATGCGCTGCGTGAATACCTGCATGGTGACTACTTGTTGCTGTACGCAGCTATAGATGCCCAAAAGACGGTGTACCTTCTGTCCGTACGACACCATCGGCAACTCTCGTTTGATTTTGCTCGGTTGTGGCCGTCAGCAAGTTGACTGCAGGGAGAACAGATTGTCGATCTCACCAACCACGAACGAGGCAACAACGCGCGCTCAGCTTATTGATACTCAGTTGGCGCAAGCCGGGTGGAGCAAGTCGAGGCGTAGTTACATAGAAGAGTTTTTGCTAGCGACAAAAGAGCCTGAAGTTGGTTTTGGGTGCCGTGGCGCCGAATTCACAGGGCACCGGTGTTTGTGAAAGCAGACTATGCCCTTAAATGGATTGCGCATGCCTCCCCTACAAACGGCTGCTGCTTGCAGCCACATGACAAGCGCAGGCCTCGCCGTGGGCTGCAGACACCAGCTCGCTCAGAATGCCGCAGTGCCCTGCATGGGTGCCAGAGCAGCGCGCGCGCAGCTGCAGTAGCTGCTTCTCCAGGGCGCGCATGCTCTTGAGGCGGGCCCGCACCCTGGCCAGTTGCTCGTCCACCAGCAGGTCCACCTCCCCGCAGTTGGCGGCGGGTTCGCCCACAAAAATCAGAAGCCGCTGGACATCGGCCAGTGGCATATCCAGCGCGCGGCAGTGGCGGATGAACGAGAGCCGCTCTAGGTGTGACGCTGCGTAGTCTCGGTAGCCGTTGTCACGCCGCGCTGGCTCGGACAACAGGCCCTGCTTCTCATAGAAACGGATGGTTTCCACATCCACGCCGGTGGCGCGGGACAGGTCTTTGATTTGCATGGCAACGCCCTTTCGTATTCGACGCTTGACACTGTAGTGGCTCGAAGGTTTCCAATGCACTCATTGAAAGGAAAAACCATGTCAGCCCATTGCAGTGCCCAGGAAACCCCGCCGCCCGGGTTCCCCATCAACCTGCCGCGCTACCGCAAGATTCTTTGGACTGCGCTGGTGCTGAACGCCGCGATGTTTCTTATCGAAATCGGCGCAGGTTTGCAGGCCGGCTCACTCTCGCTGCTGGCCGATGCGGTCGATTTTGCGGGCGATGCGATGAACTACGCGGTGTCGCTGGCTGTGCTGGCCTCGGCCTTGGCCTGGCGGTCGCGCGCAGCCATCCTCAAGGCGCTGAGCATGATGGGCTTTGGCCTCTACCTGCTGGGTGCTGCGCTGTGGTCGGTCTGGAACGGCGGTGTTCCCCAAGCCACGACCATGGGTGCCGTGGCGCTGCTGGCTTTGGTGGTCAACGTGGCGGTGGCGTGGATGCTCTACGCATTCCGCGAAGGCGACGCCAATATGCGCAGCGTGTGGCTGTGCTCGCGCAACGATGCCATCGGCAACCTGGCCGTGCTCTTGGCCGCACTCGGTGTGCTCGGCACGGGTGCGGCCTGGCCCGATCTGGCGGTGGCCAGCCTGATGGCGGCACTGGCCCTGCACGGCGGCTGGACGGTGTTGCGGCAGGCACGCGGGGAGTTGCACCAAGACCGTGACGAAGGAGACCACCATGGACAGGTCCATTGAACCTTCGGGCGGCCGCCAGTGGGTTAGTCCCGCGTGGTCGTCTTAAACGCCTTCATGCAGCAAGGCACTGCCGCCCTGTGCAGTGGCCGCCCGTCGCTATTTTTGTTTCAACACCACCTTGTCTTCGGACAAGGTGCGTACCACGATGGACTGAAAATCAGGCGCTAGGCTGGCACCCCACTGCTGCCCGACGGCCATCGACTCCGACGTCACCACAGGCATGCGGTTGATGATCTTCTTGCCCACGTCGGTGCGGTAAAACGCCAGCAGTTGCTTGATATCGTCGTGGCTCAGGTGCTTGGCATAGACGGGAGTCAGCCGGTCCATCATGCCGCCGGGCTCGGTCATTTTTCTCTCCATCAGCGCGGAAATGCGGCTGCCAATTTTGTCCAGTGTGCTTTTGGGAATTTCCGGGTAAGCGGTGGACAGTTGCATCGTAACCAGCGGCACCATCGCATCCACCATCTGGGCTCCCATGGCGACGGCACCGGTCTCTTTAATCAAGGCGCGGATATCGTCTCGTTTCGCGGGCGTCAGCTCATCGCAATAGCCATTCGCCGCTGCCAGGCAGGCGGCCAGAAAAATCGTCCATAGCTTCATGTTGTGTACTCCTTGGTGTGTCAGACCGGCTTACTTCTTGGTGGGCACAGCGCAGTCTGGTACCAAGCATAGACGACCCGCAGCAGGCCAGATGCTGCCTACAACGCCGCCACCAAAGCCGGCACCGCGGTAAACAAGTCCGCCTCCAGCCCGTAGTCGGCTACTAAACGCGACCGGGCGCGTCGCCTATCAGCGCTCAAAGCACGGCGTCCAGCCCCTTGCGGTCCAACAGGTTCAGCAGCTTCAAGGAAGGCCCACTAGGGTGTTTCTCGCCGATTTCCCATTTGCGTACTGTTGATGGGCTGGTGTTGAGCACCGAAGCCAGGACCGTCTGGCTGAGCCTGAGGTGCTCGCGCAATGCGCGAATACGCGCGCTGTCGTAGCGTGGTATGGGTTCCAGACACAACACATCGAGCTTTTGCTGTGTGCGTTTGTCAATAAATCCCAGGCGCCCCAGATCGCTTGCAGTCTCATGCACAGCCTCTAACAGTCTGCTCTTGGCCTGGGGCTTGGCTTTAGTGGTCATGACAAATCTCCTGCAAAGTGCCATCTTCGACAGCGGTGTTCAGTTGTACCGAGTCCATTTCTAGCAGTGTGCTGGCCAGTGCTTGCAAGGCCTCTAGCTCATTGGGCGTGACGTTGGCGCGTTCACTTTTCTCGAAGCCAAACACATAGAACCAACGGTTGCCTTTGCGCGTGGCCACCAAAGTTCGCGCGCTACCCCGTTTGCCACGGCCCGGCAATGCCACGCGCTTCTTGACGACATCACCACCCAAGTCCGCATCAATCAGCCCGGCTAGCATCTCGTTGACAGCAGCACAAAGCACAGCGTCCGTCAGATTCGACTTGCGCACCCAGCGGCTGAAATGTCGGGTTTTGAAAACGCGGCGCATGCACCAAGTATGCCACTAAGTGGCATAGAAGCCATTGGTGTGCAGTTGGTTTGAGCCGTGCAGGCTTACAACGCCGCCACCAAAGCCGGCACCGCGGTAAACAAGTCCGCCTCCAGCCCGTAATCCGCCACGCTGAAGATCGGGGCCTCGCCATCTTTGTTGATGGCCACAATCACCTTGCTGTCCTTCATGCCCGCCAGGTGCTGGATTGCACCGCTGATGCCGCAGGCCACGTACAGCTGGGGGGCGACGATCTTGCCAGTCTGGCCCACTTGCCAGTCGTTGGGCGCGTAGCCCGCATCCACCGCCGCGCGGCTCGCACCCATGGCTGCACCCAGCTTGTCGGCCAGCGGCGTCATCACTTCCATGAACTTCTCATTCGAGCCCAGCGCCCGTCCGCCCGAGACGATGATCTTGGCCGCAGTGAGTTCGGGGCGGTCCATCTTGGCGATCTCGCTGCGCA
>JBIIZY010000233.1:0-3615 GCA_044346035.1 Rhodoferax sp.
CACCACGTACTTGAGCACCTGGGTCCAGTCGGCGCGTTGCACCAAGGTGCTGAACTTGGTGCCGATCTCATTCTGCCCAGCGCCGGCCACCTCATGGTGGAACACCTCGACCGGAATGCCCAGCGATTCCAGAATCAAGGCCATTTCGGCGCGCATGTCTTGGGTGCTGTCCACCGGGGGGACCGGGAAGTAACCGCCCTTGACGGTGGGGCGGTGGCCGCGGTTGCCGCCTTCGAGCTTGGCACCGGTGTTCCAGGGAGCTTCGTATTCTTCGATTTCGAAACCGACTTTGCCAGGCTCGTTGCTCCAGCGCACGCCGTCAAAAATGAAGAATTCGGGCTCCGGTCCAAAGTAAGCGGTATCGCCCATGCCCGAGGCCTTCAGGTAGGCTTCTGCGCGCTTGGCAATGGAGCGCGGGTCGCGGTCGTACGACTTGCCGTCGCTGGGTTCCACCACATCGCACTGTAGGAACAGGGTGGTTTCTTCAAAAAACGGGTCAATGTTGGCGGTGTTGGGGTCTGGCATGAGCTGCATGTCAGAGGCTTCAATGCCTTTCCAGCCGGCGATCGAAGAGCCATCAAACGCATGACCCGACGTGAATTTTTCTTCGTCAAAGTGCGACACAGGCACGGTGACGTGCTGCTCCTTACCGCGGGTGTCGGTGAAACGGAAGTCAACAAACTTGACCTCGTTTTCTTTCACCATCTTGATCACGTCTGCGACGGTCTTGGCCATCAGATACTCCTATTGCAAAAATGCACGGTTGTTGAAAGGTTTGTCTGCATCCCAATGCAGCATTTGTGCCAGCCCGCGCCGACGCATTCATGGGGCGTGCCGCGCGCACCGGATTGAGACAAGCCCGCATTTTGCACCGAGAGAAAGCCCCCGCCACGCGGCGGTCGCCCCGCGCGACGGGCCCAATCTACGCCAACTGCCGCGTATGCACCAATGCGATGCACGTGCTTCGATGCACGCCTTTGGTGCAAGCTATTCGCGCACCAATTCGGGGCCAAGCCGGATCTGCTGGGCTGCCAAGACCGCGCGCATCTCTTCAAATGCCTGCCCCACCGCAGCCGGTGTGCCCTTCACCCCCAGCTCAATGTGGCGCCCGTACTCCGGGTGGTCCACGCTGGGCAGGCTGAACACCTTGACCGGGTGCGTTTGCTCGATGCGCAGCATCAGTGGCGTCAAGCTGGCCTCCATCGCGCCGAACACGATGACCGAGCGCTCCTGCCAAGTGCCCGTGGTGAAGCAGTGGCGGTAGTGTGTGTCCAGAACCTGTTCTGCCATGGGCCAGGCCATGATGGGAAAGCCGGGCAAAAAGTGCACCGCACCGCCACCCACGCCCACGCAGCTGAACCCCGCGATCTTGTTGTACGGGTTGGGGATGATGGAGGCGCCGACCGGAAACACCGCCATTTCCAGGCGCTGGCGGTAGTCCTCGCTTTCGGGATCGATCACGATGGCGCGCTCACGTGCAAGGTCCTGCATGCGCTCGTGGATCAGCGCAGCGGCCTGCGGGTGCAAGGCCAAGGCGCAGCCCAGCGCCATAGCGGCGCTTTGCCGCGTGTGGTCGTCGGGCGTGGAGCCAATGCCGCCAAAGGAAAACACGGCATCGCCAGACGCAAACGCGCGGCGCAGGGCCGCGACGATGAGCGCTGGCGAGTCGCCCACGTACTCGGCATACGCCAGTGACAGGCCACGCGCGCGCAGCATGGTGATGGCTTGGGCCAGGTGCTTGTCCTGGCGCTTGCCTGACAGGATCTCGTCGCCAATGATGATTACCCCGAAATTCATGACGTTCCTTCATTGATATGCAGCACCGCATTGGCGTCAACCACCGGGCCCGTGCCCCCTGCGCCCAATTCCTGCGCGCGCAAGGCCTGCAACGCGGCCAAGCAATAGTGCGCAAACCACAGCGCTGAGAAAATGAAAACCAAGGTGTAGATCCAAACCGCCGCTGGCAGCAGCAAGGGAAAGGCCACCGCCAACAGCAAAGTTGACGCCCACACCAAACTGGGCGCGGCACCCAGAAAACCGCAGCCCACGCCCATGGCCAGCAGGGCCAGCCGGTGGCGCCGCAAAATCAGGCGCCGCTCTGTGTCACTGGCATGTTGCGACAGGGCATCAAACGCCATCACGCGGTAGGTAAGCCAGCCCCAGATGAGGGGCGGCAGGACCAGCACCAAAGGCGGTACCGCCCACAAAGGCATGGACACCACCAGCGCCACCAACGCCGCCAGCGCAGAGCCCAGGGACCACACCACGCTGCTCCAAACCGAGGCGCCCTGCTTGGCCTCCAACATAGGAAACCGCCAACCCGCCACCAAGCTCACCAGCGCCGGTGCGATCAGCAAGGCCACCGCCAACAAGACGCAGACAACGATAAGCGGCGTCACCACAAAGATCACCAGCAAGGGCGCCAAGACCACTTTGAGCGCCCCCAGCCCGAGGTCTTCCAGCCACTGCCAAAAAACCTGGGTGAAGGCAAACGCGTCCAGCCCATCGCGCACCCAGGCAAGCGAAGCCTCCCAAAAAAAATAGCCCAGCAGCGCGGTTACCACCACCATGAGCACCAGCGGAAGCAGGGACAGCAGTACCACCCGCGGGCGCAGGCAATCGGTGGCGGCACGCCAGAAAGAATCCGCAATCAATCGCATGGGACAAGCATACCGCGGCACCATGGCGCGAGCGTGCGCCCCCGCCACTCAGCCCTGCAAGGCACGGGCCAGATCGGCCGCATCCAGCCAACACCACTGGCCCGGCCCCAAGCTGGCTGGCAGTACCAACGCGCCAATTTGAGAACGGTGCAAGCATTCAACCCGGTTGCCTACTGCCGCCAGCATGCGCTTGACCTGGTGGTACTTGCCCTGCGTGAGTGTGAGGCGCAGCAGGTGCGCATGCACCACCTCGCAGGCCGACGCGCGCACCGGCGCCGGGTCGTCATCGAGCACCACGCCCGCCAGCAGGCGCCCCACCTGCAGGTCGTCCAAGGGGTGCTTGACGGTCACTTCGTAGACCTTGGGGACGTGGTGGCGCGGCGAGGCCATGCGGTGGATGAACTTGCCGTCATCGGTAAGCAGCAAAAGGCCGGTGGTATCTTGGTCGAGACGCCCCACCGCCTGCACGCCTTGCACTGCGCCCTTTTGTGGGCGCGCGCGCAAGGGCGCGGGCAGCAAGGTGTACACGCTGGGGTAGGTAGAGGGCTTTTGCGAGCACTCGGTGCCCGCAGGCTTGTGCAGCATCAGGTAGGCGCGCTCGTGGTACGGCCAGTCAACACCCTGCACCTGAAAGCGCAAACCCGGCGCATCAAATTCTTGGGACGAATCGGTGCACAGCACCGGTGCACTGTGCCCGGCCAGGTACACCCGCACCAAGCCCTGCTGCACCACACCCGCACATACGCGGCGGGTGCCAAAACCTTGCGAGTACAAAACGTCTTGAAGCTGCATGCGTCCAAGTATCGCAGCGCACCTGGTACACCAGGCCACGCAGCGGGCTTGCATCCACCGCGCACCGCCAGCCACCCGGCACCGGCTGTGCCCCCCCCCCCCCGCGCTGGCATACTCATCGGCTGTGACCGCCCAGACCGACCCACCCCCCACCGCAGCGGCA
>JBIIZY010000234.1:0-3612 GCA_044346035.1 Rhodoferax sp.
CTGCAAACCCCAAGGCAAGCCCCAGCGCGAGCCGCACAGCAAGCAGCACAGCAAGCAGCACAGCAAGCAGCACAGCAAGCAGCACAGCGCTGACCGCAAGTTTCAGCTACGACGCGTTTGGCAGAAGAATCCAGAGCAGCATCACGCGAACTGGGCAGTCAGCTTCCACCGTGCAATACCTGTACGAAGGCCAGCAGGCCCTGGGAGAAATCCGAGACGGAAAACTCAGCCACCGCCTGCTCACTGGCCTGTCCCTGGATGAAACCATCGCAAGAATCGCCATCACCACCGCAGGCACCAAAGACGCAGCCCAAAGCCGCATTTACCTCACCGACGCCTTGAACAGCGTGATTGCCCAACTTGCAGACGATGACCGCGCAAGTCTGCAAAACAGTTATGCGTACAGCCCGTATGGGCAGAGTAGTACGGTGGGGCCCGACTCAACGAGCAACCCGATTCAGTACACATCCAGAGAGAACGATGGCACGGGCTTGTACTTCTACAGAGCGCGGTATTACGACCCGGTGTTGAAGCGGTTTGTTAGCTCGGATCCGATTGGGTTGGCGGGGGGGATGAATGTGTATGCCTACGCCGACGGTGCGCCGCCGACGAAAACAGATCCACTGGGACTGGCAACTTATATCTGTAAGCGTCCATTGGGTGGCTCGCCCGGTTCATACGCACCTCCACTTTTGAACCACGCCTATGTATGCGTTGGAAGCGGAGCGAACATGACCTGTGGAAGCACGACCGCTTCGAGCGGTGGTGCGATGAGTAACATCTTTGGCAGTAGCCGAGGCAAGCCAACGACATCAGTCACCGATTACTACAAACCTGAAGCTTGTGAGGAACGCCAAGGCGACGACAGTTGCATAGAGACGTGTGTCGCGAACGAGTTGAAGAAACCAACTCGTCCGAAATATGGAGTTGGCCCGTCCGGTACTGACTGCCAAGAGTACACCGAGGATGTTGTCAGTACTTGCGAGAAGCGCTGCGTGCGGCGGTAAAGATGACAATGCGCACTATCTTCTTGATCCTGTGGCTTGTGGCCGTTGCCTCTACATATGTGTGGACTATGGTCAGCTATAACGCACAAGCTGTCCCTGAACTGAAGTACGAAGTACTCCTTCGCCATGGACTTTTGATGCTCGTGTTAGCACTGCCAAGTGGGTGGATTGCGAGTGCTTTGGTTGGCGCGATTGTGGGTCTTGTCGGAATAGACATAGCTGGGATGGCTGATGCGCTACTCGTGTCGGTCACTTGCGCCGTTGCAGGCTATCTTCAATGGTTCGTGTTGCTGCCGTGGCTGTGGCACAAGTGGAAGGCAAGGCGGGCGGACACTCCTACATCCTCTGTCTAAGTGAACGTGTTTAGTGTTATTACGTGAGTTACTCAAATCTAAGTGACTGGCTCACCTGGCAGCGCGCAGCCAGGTGAAACGGCCCCGGAGTCTCAAGCGTACGATGAACTTCCCACAGTTTGTCAGTATTCAGGAGATTAATCCGTTACCACCCAAGCACGGGGTATCCAACGCAAGTTCGGCTTGCTCCATCGGGCGTAAGAACTCGGCAACCTTGCCAATGCTGCCCAGGTCATGGGCTTGCACCGCGACACCTTCCATGCGGTGCGTACAGCCTTGCCATCTGGCTGCGGGGCAGCACCGGGCCAATTTCCCTATGTTGGTGGCGATGTGCTCGCAGGTCATTTGTGGCCATCGCGGCCCCCCTATAATCCGACGCATCCGAGGAGCGTTGCAGTTCACGCAAAGTGAATGAGGCTCGGACCCGGTGGTTCATTCAAGGCCACCGCACCAACGGCGCTCACCCACTGAACAGTCGGGTGAGCTTCTTTCAGATCTCCCCGTACCGCAGTGGCTTTCACATTTTTTTGGAGTGAACCATGGGCGTACTGAAATTTGCCAAAACCGAAGATTACAAAATTGCCGACCTGAGCCTGGCGCAGTGGGGCCGCAAAGAGCTGACCATTGCCGAGACGGAAATGCCGGGCCTGATGGCGATCCGTGAAGAGTTCGCCAAGGCGCAGCCTTTGAAGGGCGCGCGCATCACCGGCTCGCTGCACATGACCATTCAGACCGGCGTGCTGGTGGAGACCTTGCAGGCCTTGGGCGCCGAGGTGCGCTGGGCCTCGTGCAACATCTTCTCGACCCAAGACCACGCGGCTGCAGCGCTGGTGGCGCAGGGCACGCCGGTGTTTGCCTACAAGGGCGAGAGCTTGGTGGACTACTGGGAGTTCACCCACCGCATTTTTGAATTCGGACCCAAGGGCAGCAAGACCGAAGGCCCCAACATGATTCTGGACGACGGCGGCGACGCCACCTTGCTGATGCACCTGGGCGCGCGCGCCGAGAAGGACATCAAGGTGCTGGCCAAGCCGGGCAGCGAAGAAGAGATTTGCCTGTTCAACAGCATCCGCGCCAAGCTCAAGGTTGACCCGACTTGGTACAGCCGACGCCTCAAAGCCATCATCGGCGTCACCGAAGAGACCACCACCGGCGTGCTGCGCCTCAACGAAATGTCGGCCAAGGGCACGCTGGCGTTTCGCGCCATCAACGTGAACGACTCGGTAACCAAGAGCAAGTTCGACAACCTCTACGGCTGCCGCGAATCCTTGGTGGACGCCATCAAGCGCGCCACCGACGTGATGATTGCCGGCAAGGTGGCCGTGGTCGCCGGTTACGGCGATGTGGGCAAGGGCTCGGCCCAGGCACTGCGTGCGCTTTCTGCCCAAGTGTGGGTGACCGAGATCGATCCCATCAACGCGCTGCAGGCCGCGATGGAAGGCTACAAAGTGGTGACCATGGACTACGCCGCCGACAAGGCCGACATCTTTGTCTCGGCCACGGGCAACAAGAACGTCATCACTTTCAAGCATATGCAGGCGATGAAGGACCAGGCCATCGTCTGCAACATCGGCCACTTTGACAACGAGATCGATGTGGCTTCGCTGGAGAAGCTCAAGTGGGAAGAAATCAAGCCCCAGGTGGACCATGTGATTTTTCCTGCCACCAAGGGCAAGGGCGCCAAGCCTGAGAAGCGCATCATCCTGCTGGCCAAGGGCCGCTTGGTGAACCTGGGTTGCGGCACCGGCCACCCCAGCTTTGTGATGTCGTCTAGCTTTGCCAACCAGACCATTGCGCAGATCGAGCTGTTTACCAAAGCCAAGGAATACAAGCCGGGCAAGGTCTACACCCTGCCCAAGCACCTCGATGAAAAAGTGGCGCGCCTGCACCTGAAAAAAGTCGGCGCGATGCTGACCGAGCTGACCGACGAGCAGGCCGCCTACATTGGCGTGAGCAAGGCTGGCCCGTACAAGGCCAACACCTACCGCTATTAAGCCGCGCGGATGCGGATTGACCAACTGCTGGTGCAGCGGGGGCTTGCGAGCACCCGCTCGCAAGCCCAGCGCCTGATCGGTGGCGGTGTGGAGTGGCAGCACAACGCGCAGTGGCGCCGGGTTGCCAAAAATGGCGACGAGGTGCCTGAAGACGCTCTGGTTCGGCTGCTTGACGATGCCGAAGCCCGCTATGTCTCGCGCGGTGGCCTCAAGCTCGAGGCCGCGCTGCGGGCGCTAGGTTTGTCGGTGCAAGGCTGG
>JBIIZY010000078.1:0-12056 GCA_044346035.1 Rhodoferax sp.
CGCATTTCCTTGACGAGGCGGCTGAGTTTGTCGGTGAGTGCGGAGGCCATGGAAGCTTTCGGGCGGTTTGCGCCAAGGTGGGTTGCAAGCAGGGCACCCCACGCACGGCGAAAGGCTAAACTGTGCGTATGATTTTAGCCAGCGCCCACCCCACCATACTGACGCTGTCGGCGCTGGCAGCGGCGGCCTACGCATGGCCCGTGCTGCGCGGCGCCAAGCTTCGACCGCAAACGGCCACGGTATGGGTCGTGGCGGCTTGGTTGATGCACGGCACTGTGCTGGGTTGGAACATGGTGGGCGATCCACCCTACTTTGGCTTTGCGCCTGCGTTGTCCGTAACGTTTTGGCTGGTGGCCGCGGGCTACGCCCTAGAAACCCACATGTATCCGCAGTTGCCGACCCGCACCACGCTGAGCATCGTGGGCGCACTGGCAGTGTTGCTGGCCTTGTTTTTTCCGGGCCAGCCCCTGTCTTCCACGGCCACCGTGTGGATGCCGGTGCACCTCGCGTTTGGGGTCGCTAGCTACGGGCTCTTCGGTACCGCGGTGGTACACGCCTGGTTTATGCAACGCGCCGAACGCCGCATCCGCCACGCGGTCGACCCGCAAAGCGGCCTGCCCTTGCTGGCGCTGGAGCGTCTGACATTTCGCTTTGTCAGCGCGGGCTTCGTTCTGCTCACGGCGACTTTGGTGGTCGGTGTCCTGTTTGGTGAGGTGGTGTACGGGCACGCGCTGCGGTGGGACCACAAAACTATCTTTTCGGTGCTGTCGTGGCTCACCTTTGCAGTGCTGCTTGCCGGGCGGGCAGCGTTTGGTTGGCGCGGCAGCCGGGCGGTGCGCGGTGTCTACATCGGCAGCGCGTTTTTGCTGCTGGCTTACGTGGGCTCGCGCTTCGTGATGGAAGTGTTGCTGGGCAGCATGCTGTGAAGTACTTGGTACTGTTCTTGGTTTTTTTGGTCTTCGCTTGGCGCTGGCGCGCCGCCCGAAACCGAAAAGCACGCCAAACCCGCACAGCGCACCCTCCCGAGGTGGCACCGAGCACCATGGTCGCTTGTGCCCACTGTGGCGTACACCTGCCGGCAACGGACGCTACCCCCGGCAACGAGGGCTCGTACTGTAGCGTGGCACACCGCCAACTGCGGGAATCCTGATGCCCAGCGCCGTGCCAACGCGCCCCGGGCTTGGCGCGAGCGCACAGCCCGAGCCCAGCCAGGGCCAAGACACCCGGGAAATTGCGCGTATCTGGCAGGGCTTTATGACGGCCCGCTTCACCCTGGGTCTGGTGCTGGTGGTGCTGCAATTCACCCTGTACGCCGCTGGCATGCTGCAAACCGAGTGGCTGCTGGTGGTCAGCTTGGGCTACTTCGCCAGCACGCTGACCACCGGTTTTTTTGGGACGCCGCGGCGCCTGGGCAGTACCTTCAACCGGCCTTGGATTGGGCTGGTTGGCGTGGATGTGCTGGCGTTCTCGGTGCTGCAATTTCTGCCCGGAACCAGCATCAACTACACGCCCTTGTTCGTGCTGCCCATCTTGTTGGCCTCGGTGCTGGGGTCGCTCCAACTGGCTTTGGGCACGGCGGCGGGTGTCACCGTGCTGCTACTGGGCGGCACCTTGTGGACGCAACTGACGCGCGACACCGACACCGCCCCCTACCTGGTGCAATCGGCGCTGAGCGGTGTGGGCTACTTTGCAATTGCGTTGCTGGCCAACCAGCTCTCCAGCCGCCTGGCCAGCGAAGGCCTGCGCGCGCGGCGCAGCCTGGCTGCGGCCAACGTACAGCGCCAGGTCAACACACTGGTGATCGAGTCCATGCCCGACGGGGTACTGATCGTGGACCAGGCTGGCGGCGTGCGCGCGACCAACCCCGCTGCCGAGCTGTTGTTGGGCGCGCGCGCGCCGCAGCAGGAGCTGCAAGACCTCACCCTGCAAGCGGCCTGGGCGCCATTGCTGGCCTTGACCCGGCGCAGCTTGGACAGCGGCTTGGGGCAAGAGCAAGACGTCGTGATTAAGTTTGACGGCCAGGGCCCACGGCGCATTCGGGTGCGCACCCGGCTAACAGCACCAGAAGACGTGAGCGGAGAGGTGCTGTGCGTGCTGTTTCTACAAGACCAGCGCGAACTCGAAGCGCGCATGCGCACGGAAAAGCTCGCCAGCATGGGACGCCTGTCCACCGCTGTCGCGCATGAGATTCGCAATCCGCTGGCCGCCATCTCCCAAGCCAACGCGCTGCTCGAGGAAGAATTGCAGGACCCTCGGCATCGGCAGCTAACCCGCCTGGTCGACCAAAACGCCCAACGCCTAGCGAAAACCGTGGACGACATTCTTAACGCATCGCACCTGCCTTTGCCAAACAGCCAACCCGCAGGCGCCACACTGCCACTCAATGAAACCGCCGAGCGGGTGTGCAAGGACTGGGCACGCCAAACCGGCAACCACCTGCGCTTGCAAACCAGTTGGTGGCCCCAGCCACTGGACGTGCACTTTGACGCGGACCACCTGCGCCGGGTGCTGGTCAACCTGCTAGACAACGCCAGCCGCTACGCATCGGATACGCCCGGCAGCATCGCGGTGCGCACGCACGCGCCCAACCAACAACAGGCACAGCTCAGCGTGTGGAGCGATGGCCTGCCGATGGACCAGAGTGTGGAGCGGCATCTGTTTGAGCCCTTCTTTTCCTCAGAAAGCCGCTCCAGCGGCATGGGGCTCTACATCTGCCGCGAACTTTGCGAAAGCCACGGCGCGGGCATCCACTACCAACGCGCGCCGCGTGGGCAAGAGCCCTGCGGCGCAGACCCCGACGCCGCCGCCAGCACCGAAGGCAATGTGTTCACCGTGACGCTAGAGCGCTCTGGAGTACATTGCGACGCGGCACCCTCCCACAGCACACCGGTAGCATGGCGAAAAATCAGCTGAGCGAAGCGACACAGATTTTGGTGGTCGACGACGAACCGGATCTGCGCACCCTGTACGAACTCACGCTGCTGCGCGAAGGCTACGCCGTGCAGGCTGCCGGCGACCTTGCCCAGGCCCGCGCCCTGCTGGAGGGCCAGAACTTCGATTTGGTCATCACCGACATGCGCCTGCCCGACGGCTCGGGTGTGGACTTGCTGCGGCACTTGCGCGCGCAACAACGCAGCGAGCGCTGCATCGTCATCACCGCCTACGGCTCGGCCGAAAACGCGGTGGAGTCGCTCAAGGCCGGGGCGTTTGACTACCTGACCAAGCCGGTGGACTTGCGCCAATTCCGCAGCGTGGTGGCGGCTGCATCCCAACCCGGCGCGGGGGCGGTGCAGGCTGGCGCTGCCAAACCCCTCCCCCAGACGGACGTACATGCGGGCGGGGTGGCGCTGGAGCGCATGGTCGGCCAGTCTGCCTGCATGCAGCAGGTGCGCGACCGCATTGCCAAGGTGGCGCGCAGCATGGCTCCGGTGTTGGTACACGGCGAGTCGGGAACCGGCAAAGAGTTGGTAGCCAAGGCACTGCACGCCAACAGCCACCGCTGCAACGGCCCCTGGGTGGCAGTCAACTGCGGCGCGATTCCTGAGAACCTGCTGGAGGTTGAGTTCTTCGGCGCAAAAAAAGGCGCCTACACCGGAGCGACCCACGACCGCACCGGCTTCTTTCAAGCGGCCCACAAGGGAACTTTGTTTCTTGACGAAATTGGTGATCTGCCGCCATCGATGCAAGCCAAGCTGCTGCGTGCGGTGCAAGAGCGGCGCGTGCGACCGGTGGGCGCGACCCAAGAGGAACCAGTGGATGTGCGCATCGTGAGCGCCACCCACAAGGACTTGCGTGCCGAGGTGGAGGCGGGGCGCTTTCGGCAGGATTTGTTTTACCGCCTCAACGTGATCGACATCAGCATTCCGCCGCTGCGTGAGCGCCCACAGGACCTGCCGGCACTGTGCGCCACACTGCTCGCACGTATTGCCGACGAGGCGGGCGCTGCGCCACAGCGGGTTGGCGCGGTGGGCTTGGCCCGGCTGGCGCGGCTGCCGCTGCGGGGCAATGTGCGGGAGTTGGAAAACATCTTGCACCGCGCGGTGGCCCTGTCGGACCAGCCTGAACTCGCGCTTGATGAGACCGAATCGCCAACCAGCGAAACGGTGGCGGCGCAGCTGAACCCACTTCCCGCCGACCTGCAAAGCCATCTCGATGCGCAAGAGCGCGCCATTTTGCTGCGCGCATTGCAGCACACCGGCTTCAACCGCACCTCGGCAGCACAGCTGCTGGGCCTGTCACTGCGCCAGATGCGCTACCGCATCGCCCGGCTGAAAATCGACATGCCTGCGGACGCGCACTGGGGACCAAGCGAAGACGCCAATGAGTCCAGCTGACGCGCCTTCGCTGCCGAGCTGGGAAGCGGGCTGGTACCGCCCTGCGCAGCACCACCCCTCGCCCAATTTTGGCCCGCGACCTGCAGGAACGCTGGTGGACTTGGTGGTGCTGCACTCCATCAGTCTGCCGCCGGGTGTCTATGGCGGCAACGCCGTGCACCAGTTGTTTGCCAACCAGCTCGATTCCAGCGCGCACCCCTATTACGCACAACTTGCGGGGCTGCAGGTGTCGGCGCACTTTTTCATTCGGCGCGACGGCGCGCTGTGGCAGTTCGTGAGTTGCGATGACCGCGCCTGGCATGCGGGTGCCTCCAGCCACCGGGGGCGCGAGAACTGCAATGATTACTCCATCGGCATCGAGCTGGAGGGCCTAGAGGGCGACCCATTTGAAAGCGCGCAGTACAACTGCTTGCTGACCCTGCTGCCAGCGCTGGCGCAGCAGTACCCTGTTGCAGCATTGGCGGGCCACGAGCACATCGCACCAGGGCGCAAAGCAGATCCGGGCCCCGGTATGCAGTGGCAGTTGCTACAAGCCCGTTTGGGTTGGGCGCCAGAGTGTTTTCCCGAGGGTGTGCTGACCTAATGCAGCAGCCGTCGGGGGTGGCCCCCAGTTGGTGCATTTCGGGCGTGACTTTTTTGTTTTTTTCCGCGCAAAAAGCTTGCCGGGCGCGCTGCGTCCGATACACTACCCGTAGTGGCTTGTAGGCAGTTGCCACCCCAGATATAGCGTGTGCGCTGGCAGTCGGGGTAGGCAGTTATTGACTACAGCTGCAGGTCCGAGCAAACGCCCAGGCGCCCCAAAAAATAACGACGATCCAAAGACGAGGAAACCATGCAATCTGTTGTGTCCGACACCCACTCCCTTGCCACCGGCGTTTTGAATCTTCAGCAACGCAATGCCGCAGATGCGCCACAAACCAATGCGCTTGCGCACTACCAAATCATCCGCCGCAACGGCGCGGTTGTGCCCTTTGAGCCCGCCAAAATTGCAGTCGCCATGATGAAAGCGTTTTTGGCAGTCCACGGTACCCAAGGTGCTGCATCGGCCAGTGTGCGCGAAACGGTGGACGCACTCACCCAGCAGGTGGTTCGCGCGCTGGTACGGTCACGGCCCGGCGGCGGCACCTTCCATATTGAAGATGTGCAAGACCATGTAGAACTCGGCCTCATGCGCGGCGGTCACCACGAGATCGCACGGGCCTACGTGTTGTACCGCGAGCGCCGCACCCAAGAGCGCGCCAAACAATCGGCGCAGTCTGCACCGGCTGCACCCACCCTGTTTGTTGTAGAAGCAGGCCAGCGCGTTGCACTCGATGTGGCTGCGCTTGCCCAGCGCATCGAGGCAGCCTGCGCCGGCTTGGGTGCTGACGTCAAGGCCGCCCCCATCATGGCCGAGACCTTGCGCAACCTGTACGACGGCGTCCCGATGGACGAGGTGTACAAGGCAGCCATTCTTGCTGCGCGCACCCTGATCGAAAAAGACCCCGACTACACCTACGCCACGGCGCGCTTGCTGTTCCACACCATCTCGCGTGAAATTCTGGGCCGGGACGTGGCACAAGGTGACATGGCACAGGCCTATGCAGACTACTTCCCCGGTTTCATCAAGAAGGGCGTAGACAACGAGCTGCTTGACGAAAAGCTGCTGCAGTTTGACCTCAAGCGCCTGGGCGCTGCGCTCAAGCCTGAGCGTGACCTGAGCTTTGATTACCTGGGGCTACAAACCCTGTACGACCGCTACTTCCTGCATGTGGGCAAGCAGCGCATCGAGCTGCCCCAGGCGTTCTTCATGCGCGTGGCCATGGGCCTGTCTCTCAACGAGATCGACCGCGAAACCCGTGCCATCGAGTTTTACGAAGTGCTGTCTTCTTTTGACTTCATGTCGAGCACCCCCACGCTGTTCAACAGCGGCACGCTGCGCTCGCAGTTGTCGAGTTGCTACCTCACCACGGTGCCCGACGACCTGGACGGCATTTACGAGTCCATCAAGGAAAACGCGCTGCTCTCCAAGTTTGCAGGCGGCCTGGGCAACGACTGGACACGGGTGCGCGCGCTGGGCTCCCATATCAAGGGCACCAATGGCGAATCGCAAGGCGTTGTGCCCTTCCTTAAGGTGGTCAACGACACCGCAGTGGCGGTCAACCAGGGTGGTAAGCGCAAGGGCGCGGTCTGCACCTATTTGGAAACCTGGCACCTCGACATCGAAGAATTCTTGGAGCTGCGCAAGAACACCGGCGACGACCGCCGCCGCACCCACGACATGAACACCGCGAACTGGATTCCCGATTTGTTCATGCGCCGTGTCATGGAAAAAGGCACCTGGACCCTGTTTTCCCCGTCCAACGTGCCCGACCTGCACGACCTCTTTGGTACGGCGTTTGAGACCGCCTACTTGGCCTACGAAGCCAAAGCCGCACGCGGCGAGATCAAGCCCTCTCGCACCGTACAGGCCGCCGACCTGTGGCGCAAGATGCTCACCATGTTGTTCGAAACGGGCCACCCCTGGATCACCTTCAAGGACGCCTGCAATGTACGCTCGCCCCAACAGCACGCTGGCGTGGTGCATTCCAGCAACCTGTGCACCGAGATCACGCTCAACACCTCGGACACCGAAACCGCGGTGTGCAACCTTGGCTCAGTCAACCTGCTGCGCCACCTCAAGGACGGCGAACACGGCAAAGTGATCGACCACGAAAAGCTCAAGCGCACTGTCACCATCGCCATGCGCATGCTCGACAACGTGATCGACATCAATTACTACGCTGTCAAAAAGGCGCGCGACTCCAACCTGCGCCACCGCCCCGTGGGCCTGGGCCTGATGGGCTTCCAAGACTGCTTGTACGAACTGCGCGTGCCCTACGCCAGCGACGCTGCGGTGGCGTTTGCCGACACCTCCATGGAAGCCATTTGCTACTACGCCTACTGGGCTTCCACCGAGCTCGCCCGCGAGCGTGGCAAGTACTCCAGCTTCAAGGGCTCTTTGTGGGACAAGGGCATCTTGCCCCTGGACACCCTGGACCTGCTGTCCACCGCCCGCGGTGGTTATGTCGAGGTGGACCGCTCGTCCACCCTGGACTGGGATGCGCTGCGCAAAAAGATTGCCCAAGATGGCATGCGCAACTCCAACTGTGTGGCCATCGCACCCACCGCCACCATCTCCAACATCATCGGCGTGGATGCCTGCATTGAACCCTGCTTTGGCAACCTCTCGGTCAAGTCCAACTTGTCGGGCGAGTTCACGGTGATCAACAGCTACTTGGTGCGCGACCTCAAGCGCCTGGGCCTCTGGGACGACGTGATGGTCATGGACCTCAAACACTTCGACGGCTCGCTCGGCCCCATCGACCGCGTTCCCTCGGACATCAAGCAGCTCTACCGCACCGCGTTCGAAGTGGAAACGCATTGGGTGGTTGAAGCTGCGGCACGCCGCCAAAAGTGGATTGACCAAGCCCAGTCGCTCAACATTTACATGGCAGGTGCATCGGGCAAGAAGCTCGACGAAACCTACAAGCTGGCGTGGTTGCGCGGCCTCAAAACGACCTACTACCTGCGCACCATGTCGGCTACCCACGCCGAAAAATCGACGGTGAGTGCGGGCCGCATGAATGCAGTTGCCTCTGGCAACGATGGCGGCGGTGCAGTGCGCATGTCCAGTGCAATGGAAGCTGCGGCTGCCGCCGCGCAGGCGCAAATGGCGTTGCCCTCCAACGCCGCCACCGACATCAAGTTTTGCGGTGTAGACGACCCCACCTGCGAGGCCTGCCAGTGAGTCGCCGTGCGTGGTGCAAGCGCTTGCGCCACGCAGCTTGGTGCACGCACAACGATGCAATTGAACAACACACACAAGCAGCGAAAACCATGAGGCCTTCTCATTTCATTTCTCTGCTTTCATAATCCACCGATTGGAAATTTTTATGTTGTCCTGGGACGAAGAAGTCAAGCCCTCACTGTCGACAAACTTTGTGCGTTCACCGGATGCACAACCGGCACCGATTCGCACCGATGTACCGGCCACTGCACGCACTCTGCACGACGGCGCACCCATCCCGGCAGCCGCTGCGCCAATCAGCCGCCGCATCCGCGCCGATGACAAACGCATCATCAACGGCAAGACCGACGTCAATCAGTTGGTGCCTTTCAAATACAAGTGGGCTTGGGAAAAATACCTCGCCACCTGCGCCAACCACTGGATGCCGCAAGAAGTCAACATGACCCGCGACATCGCCCTTTGGAAAGACCCCAATGGTCTGACCGAAGACGAGCGCCGCATCGTCAAGCGCAACCTCGGTTTTTTTGTTACCGCAGACTCGCTGGCTGCCAACAACATTGTGCTGGGCACCTACCGCCACATCACTGCACCGGAGTGCCGCCAGTTCCTGCTTCGCCAGGCCTTCGAAGAGGCCATCCACACCCACGCCTACCAATACATCGTCGAGTCCCTAGGGCTTGACGAGAGTGAGATCTTCAACGCCTACAACGAGGTGCAGTCGATCCGCGACAAAGACCAGTTCCTGATCCCCTTCATCGAAGCGATCATGGACCCCAATTTCCACACCGGTACACCCCAGGCCGACCAGACCTTGCTCAAGTCGCTGATCGTGTTTGCTTGCCTGATGGAAGGCCTGTTTTTCTACGTTGGCTTCACCCAAATTCTTGCGCTGGGGCGCCAGAACAAAATGACCGGTGCTGCCGAGCAGTACCAGTACATCCTGCGCGACGAGTCGATGCACTGCAACTTTGGCATCGACCTCATCAACCAACTCAAAGCAGAAAATCCCCAGCTCTGGACCGCAGAGTTCAAAGCCGAGATCAAGTCACTTTTTGAGCAGGCCGTAGAGCTCGAATACCGCTACGCGGAAGACACCATGCCGCGGGGCGTACTCGGCATGAACGCTTCCATGTTCAAAGGCTATCTGCGCTACATCGCCAACCGGCGCGCCACCCAAATTGGCCTTGAGGCGCTGTACCCCAACGAAGAAAACCCGTTCCCCTGGATGAGCGAAATGATCGACCTCAAAAAGGAACGTAACTTCTTTGAAACACGCGTCATTGAATACCAGTCGGGAGGTGCTCTGTCTTGGGACTGAGCGCACGGCAATGGCATCACAGAATTCGCAAATGCAAGCGAGCCCTTACCGGGATCGCTTGCATTCGCGTCACCGAGTTCATCGCGCTGGGAACCATCCCAACGCCATGAATCGCTTCCTGGTCTCCAACCTGCAGGAAGTGCTCTATGTTACTTGATCAAGGAGATATCTATGGCAACTGCAAAAAAACCGGCCGCGAAGAAGGCCGCTCCAGCAAAGAAAGCGGCACCTGCGAAAAAAGCCGCTCCCGCAAAGAAGGCCGCTGTGGCCAAGAAAGCTGCACCGGCGAAAAAGGCCCCAGCAAAGAAGGCCGCTCCGGCCAAGAAGGCAGCGCCCGCTAAAAAGGCGGTAGCCGCCAAGAAGCCGGCAGCAAAGAAGGTAGCCGCCAAGAAAGCTGCGCCAGCCAAAAAGGCTGCACCAGCGAAAAAAGCTGCTGCCAAGAAAGCTGCTCCGGCCAAGAAGGCTGCTGCTGCGAAGAAGCCCGCTGCCAAAAAGCCTGCCGCCAAGAAAGCTGCCAAGAAGCCGGCTGCGAAGAAAGCTGCGAAAGCACCCGCTGCCAAAGCAGCGCCTGCCGGACCCGCTGCTCCTGCTGCTCAGACCACTCTGAACCCGCAGGCCGCCTGGCCCTTCCCTACGGCCAGCAAGCCCTAATCGGGAAACCGATGGCTTCAAAGCCCGGTGCCGCAAGGCCCCGGGCTTTTTTCATGGGTAAAAGGCGAGCAAACGGTAGCCTGCAATCGACTCCGCTCCCACCACAGGGCGCACCTGAACGGGCACGTTCGCAGCCACGCTTGCGCCCGCAGGCAACGCAGCCTTTTGGCCCGCAAACTCCTTGGCTGGCAGCACGCGGCGCAGCAACACACGGTCCTGCACATCGGTCAAAGTCAGCTCCACCGCGGGCATGGCCACCGGCACGGGGCCTGTGTTTCTGACCGTGAACTGCAGGGTGTAGGCCTGTGACAGCGCCTTGTTGAAAGACGAGCTTTCAATCACCAGGGCATCGACCCGGCGCAAGGCCTCGATACGGCAACCCAACACGCTGCATGCCGATGCAAGCGCAGGCGCAAGGCTTGGGCTGGCCGTTGCGATGCGGTCACGCTCATGCCACAACACCTGTCCGACAAGCGCTGCCGCCAATACAGCACACAGCGCCCACATCCCGGCGCGCACCGCCGTACCTGCTTGGGTGGTCGACGCCTGTCTGTGGGACATGAATGAAGGGGGCGGCCGCGCAGAGGCAGGCTGAGCGGGTGCGGGTGCGGGTGCGGGCGTATCGGTGCGCGCAGCTTCAAGGGAGAACTCCGGCAGGGCGTTGCCGTCAACCAGGGGCTTGGACAAAGCTTCGGGGCTCTGGTCCAGAAACGAATCCATTGCCTGCGTTGGCACAGTAGCCGGGGCCGCCACGGGGTTGGCAGGCGCAGGCGCGGCGGCGGGCGCCCCCATTCCAGCAACGTCGCTCCAGTCGTATTCGGTGGGCGCTGCAGCCGCGTTGCTAGGCGGGCTGGAGGGGCTAGGGGGGGGGCTGGGCGCCACAACCGGCTCGATGGGCGTTTGCAGTTGCGCGTTGGCATCGAAGACCTCGTCACACTGGCCGCAGCGCACCCAGCCGTCTGAAACCCGCAGCTGCTCTGGCGCGACTTTGAACATCGTGCTGCAGGCCGGGCACCGTGTAATCAGAGACATTGCCGGAAAATTGTAGGTGTGGCTACTCGGTGGGGACCGTCCCCACCATGAGGATCCAGCCGTCCTCATGGTCGGCCACCGAGAGTGCGCAGTACGGCGCATAGGCTGCGGCCAGCTCCTGGGCTTGGCGCTCAAGAATACCGGCCAACACCAAGCTACCGCCGGGTTCCACATGGGCACGCAGGAGTGGCGCCAACACTTTTAGGGGCGAGGCCAAGATGTTGGCCAGCACCAGCCCAAACACCCCCTGCGCAACCTGCGGAGAACCTGCCTGCAAGTCCACCGCGTTGGCCTCGGCATTGAGCCGTGTGGACTGCACTGCGGCCTCGTCGATGTCCACCGCAACCACCGTACGCGCGCCCATCTTGGCCGCGCCGATGGCCAAAATCCCGGACCCACAGCCGTAGTCCAACACCCTGGCCGGCACTGGGTTGCGCGCAATCCAGCGCAAACACATGCGGGTGGTTGGGTGGGTACCGGTGCCAAAAGCCAAACCCGGGTCCAAGCGAATGACCTGTTTGGCGTGTGCGGGTGGCGCATGCCAGGAGGGCACCACCCAGAACGCGGGTGTGATCTCAACCGGCGCAAACTGCGACTGCGTCAGCCGAACCCAGTCTTGCTGGGGCACCGCTTGCACACCAAGCACCGCACACCGGCCAAAAAAGTCTTGCAACTGCAACAAGCCGACCGCCTCGCTCGCCTGGGCCTCTGAAGAAAACAAGGCGCATATGCGCGAACGCTGCCACCCTTCTCGCGGGGCAGGCATTCCGGGCTCGCCAAACAAGGCCTGCTCCGCATCGGTCTGGGCATCGGCGTCCTCGACGCTCACGCTGAGCGCATCCAGCGCCTCGAGCGCGTCGCTGACCGGCTCAACGCAGTCCTGCGGCGCCATCAGACGCAACTCAAACATGCCAATTGGCTCCGCGCGATCCGCCCCGCGCGGGGCGGGCAC
>JBIIZY010000235.1:0-3596 GCA_044346035.1 Rhodoferax sp.
GATTTGGCTGAGGTGTTTGTAGTTCAATTGGCAACTTCGACTTGCAGGTCTAGAAGCCTTGAATGCTAAACATCCTCAGCCTCCTTATTGCGGGTGGTCATCGTTGCACTTCGTGCTTGAATCCGCCCCTGTAAACATCGATATGACCGGCATATCGAAGGCGTGCAACACTGATTTTCAATACATCGTTCAATACCGTCATTGCCACGTCGGGGGCTCGCTGGGTGCCCGCATTGTGCGCCGCCAACCCCCGGAAGATATCCAGTAAGAAGCCATTCGGCAAGGCGCGCCTTAGTTGAGCCGAATGGCTCCCACAGATACAAGTAAGTACTGCACACGCCATGGCGGACCGATGGCTTCCCTAGGGCGGACACAGCGGCCTGCAAAGCAAAACCCACAACATTGAGTGACTTTCAGCAGCATCCGCGCGCCCCACCGGGCAAATACCTAGTTACAGCGTGGCATGACGATTGCTAGCATCCGCTGCATCTTGACCGAACGGTCAGATTTCAACCACTTTGCAGACAGGAGTCGCGTGCGTGTCTACTTCTACCCCACCTGATATCCGGGCCGGTCGCCTTGCGGATGCGGAGTACGCCAAACGGTTTGCCGATGCCGCGCCGCGTCTAACGGCATCGCAGGCGCTGCTGGAGGCCGAGCGCTGTTTGTATTGCTTTGATGCGCCCTGCGCCACGGCCTGTCCCACCGAGATTGATGTGCCGTCGTTCATCAAACGCATTGCGGACGGCAATGTGCGCGGCTCGGCCCGCACCATTTTGGAGTCCAACCCGCTAGGCGGCATGTGCGCGCGGGTGTGCCCCACCGAAAACCTGTGCGAGGCGGTGTGCGTGCGCAACACGCAAGAGGACCGCCCGGTGGCCATTGGGCGCCTGCAGCGTTACGCTGTGGATGCCTTGATGGAGAGCGACAAGCCGCAAATCTTCGCGCGCGCCCCGGCCACCGGCAAGACGGTGGGGGTGGTGGGCGCAGGCCCGGCGGGGCTGGCTTGCGCGCACGTGCTGGCGCGCCATGGCCACAACGTCGTGGTGTTCGACGCGCGGCCCAAGCCCGGCGGCCTCAACGAGTACGGTCTGGCCAGTTACAAAACGCCCGATGATTTTGCGCAGGCCGAAGTGAAGTGGCTGCTCGCCATCGGCGGCATCGAGCTGCGCCCCAACTGGAAGCTGGAAACCACCGCCCAACTCGATGCGCTGCGCCAGGACTATGACGCACTGTTTTTGGGAATGGGTCTGTCTTCCACGCACCGCCTGGGTGTGCCCGGCGAAGACCTGGACGGTGTGCAAGACGCGGTGGACTTCATTGCCCGGCTGCGCCAGAGCAGCGACCTCTCTACGCTGCCCGTGGGACGGCGGGTGGTGGTGATTGGCGGTGGCATGACGGCGGTGGACGCTGCAGTGCAAAGCAAGCTGCTGGGCGCCGAGGAAGTGCACATGGTGTACCGGCGCGGACCAGAACACCTGTCGGCCTCTGCCGCCGAGCAGGAGTGGGCGCAGACCCACGGCGTGGTGCTGCACCACTGGCTTGCGCCAGCAGAGATCATCGACAACGGCGGCGGCCACGTGGCGGCCGTGCGTTTTGCAGAACAGACCATGGCGCAGGGCAAGCTGCAGCCCACCGGGCGCGAAGTCCGCCTGGACGCTGATGTGGTGCTCAAAGCCATTGGCCAGCAGCTTGGCAACCCGGTGTTGACCCACAGCGGCTTGGCCCTCCAAGACGGCCGCATTGCCACCGACGCAGTGGGCCAGACCAACCTGCCAGGCGTATGGGCTGGTGGCGACTGCCGTGCCGGTGGACTGGACCTGACAGTCGAAGCGGTAGAGCACGGCAAGCAGTCCGCCTTGGCCATACACGCGCGCCTCACGGCCGCCTGAAGCTGGTCCCTGCACCCCACTGCCCACTGCGCAAACCCAACGCAGCGCACCAACGCCACAACACACCCACGCGCACGTCCAAACCCACGCAACGCTTTCGAGAAACCACCATGGCCAATTTGCACTCCTCCTTTGCTGGCATCCACAGCCCCAATCCGTTTTGGCTGGCCTCGGCACCGCCCACCGACAAGGCCTACAACGTGCACCGCGCCTTCGAAGCCGGCTGGGGCGGCGTGGTATGGAAAACGCTGGGCGAGGCCGGGCCGCCCATCGTCAACGTCAATGGCCCGCGCTACGGCGCGCTACTCTCGCCAGACCGGCGCTTGCTGGGCTTTAACAACATTGAGCTAATCACCGACCGCGACCTCGAAGTCAACTTGCGCGAGATCGCCGAGGTCAAGCGCATGTGGCCGGACCGCGCGATGGTGGTGTCCATCATGGTGCCGTGTGTGGAGTCGAGCTGGAAGGCCATCTTGCCGCGCGTAGAAGCCACCGGGGCCGACGGCATCGAGCTCAACTTTGGTTGCCCGCACGGCATGAGCGAGCGCGGCATGGGCGCTGCGGTGGGCCAGGTGCCCGAGTACATCCAAATGGTCACCGCCTGGTGCAAGCAGTACTGCACGCTGCCCGTCATCGTCAAACTCACGCCCAACATCACCGACATCCGCAACCCGGCGCGCGCGGCCAAGCAAGGCGGGGCCGATGCGGTGTCACTCATCAACACCATCAACTCCATCATGGGCGTGGACCCGTATTCACTGACCATGAGCCCATCCACCGGCGGCAAGGGTTCGCACGGCGGTTACTGCGGCCCGGCGGTCAAGCCGATTGCGCTGAATATGGTTGCCGAAATTGCGCGCGACCCGCAGACCGCGGGCCTGCCGATTTCGGGCATCGGCGGTGTGGGCACCTGGCGCGATGCAGTCGACTACCTGGCGCTGGGCGCGGGCAACGTGCAGGTGTGCACCGCAGCCATGGTGTACGGCTTCAAGATCGTGCAAGACATGGCCGATGGCCTGTCCAACTACATGGACGAGATGGGCTTTGATTCGGTGGGCCAAATCGTTGGCAAGGCACTGCCCACGGTATCGGATTGGCGCTACCTGAACCTCAACCACATCAGCAAAGCGGTGATCAACCAGGACAGCTGCATCCAGTGCGGCCGCTGCCACATTGCCTGCGAAGACACCTCGCACCAAGCCATCACTAACATGGTGGACGGCAAGCGCCGCTTCGAGGTGAAAGAAGACGAATGCGTGGGCTGCAACCTGTGCGTTACCGTGTGCCCGGTGCCCGACTGCATCAGCCTGCGCGACCTGGCCCCCGGCGAGGTGGACGCGCGCACCGGCAAGACCGTGGCCGCAACGCACGCCGACTGGACCACCCACCCCAACAACCCGATGCGCAACCCTGCGCCCAGCGCCGCTTAGTGGCACGCTGTAACACTTCGTAGCAACGGCCAGAACCCAACCCACTTCTTCGTAACGCGACCCACCCTAGGAGACATCCCATGACCAGCCTTTTGATTCGTGGCGGCACCGTAGTCAACGCCGACGGCGCAGCACTTGCAGACGTACTCACCCAAGACGGAAAAATCGTCGCAGTGGGTCAAAACCTCAGCGCGCCTGCGGGCGCCACCGTCGTGGACGCTGGTGGCCAATACGTCATGCCCGGCGGCATCGACCCGCACACCCACATGCAGCT
>JBIIZY010000236.1:0-3593 GCA_044346035.1 Rhodoferax sp.
GGTGTGCACCTGCACGCCCAGCTTGAGCAGGCCCGATTGGACGCGGTGCTGCTCCATGGTCATGTCGGTGAACTCAGAGACCTTGACCGCCGGTGTGACCAAGTGCACGTCGTGGCCCTGGCGGCTCAGGCGCTCGGCCAAGGCACCGCCCATGGTGTAGTGGTCGTCGTCGTACACCACCACGGGCGACTGCAGGGTGGCTCCGGCAAACACGGTGTCCGGCGTGTACACGCGGGCCATCACCGCCGCAGAGCTGGTGCCTGGCAGCGGCTCGCGGTGCTGGCGACCCAGTCCGTCGTTGCGCCAGGTGGCGCCGGTGGCCACGAACACGCGCGCAAAGCCGAACGCAAGCACTTGCTCGGCGTCCAGATGGCTGTTGAGGTAGATCTGCACCTGCGGCATTTTTTGCAGCGCTAGCATGCGGTGGTCTGCCACCCGCATCCAGCTCGACAACCCCGGCAGCGAAGCCTCGTGCAGCAGGCGGCCACCCACACGTTGACCGGCCTCGGCCAGGGCCACGGTGTAGCCGCGCTGCCCCAGCGCGCGCGCCAGTTCCAAGCCAGCCGGACCAGCGCCCACGACCAGCACCGTGTCTTGCGATTGCGCTGGTGCGATGCGCTCGGGGTGCCAGCCCTTGCGCCACTCTTCGCCCATGGTCGGGTTTTGGGTGCAGCGGATGGGCACGCACAGGTTGTCGCCGGTGACGCAGATGTTGCAGCCTATGCACTCGCGGATGTCGTCGAAGCGGCCTTGCTCGACCTTCTGGGGCAGGAAGGGGTCTGCAATCGAGGGGCGCGCCGCACCAATGAGGTCCATCACACCGCGCCGAATGGCCGACACCATGGCGTCGGGCGAGGTGTAGCGGCCTACGCCAACCACCGGCTTGGTGGTGACCGATTTGACAAAGCGGATGTAAGGCTCTTGGTAGCCCTCTTGCGAGAAGCGCGCGGTCTGGCTGTCGTTGGACCAGTCGGCAATGTTCACATCCCACAGGTCGGGCAGTTCGGCCAGCAGGGCGATGACGTTGCGGCCCTCGTTCTCGGCGGTGATGCCCAGCGGCCCCAGCAACTGGTCTACCGCCAGACGCACCACCACGCCGCAGCGGTCGCCCACGGCATCCTTGGTGTCTTCGATGAGTTCGCGCAGAAAGCGCACCCGGTTTTCCAGGCTGCCGCCGTACTCGTCGGTGCGGCGGTTGGTGCGCCGCGAGATGAAGTGCATGGGCATGCCCAGGTCGTGCCCGGCGTACACGTAAATGAGGTCAAAGCCGGCGTCGCGCGCGCGCAGGGCAGCGGTGCGGTGCCAGCGGCGCACGTTTTTGATGTCGGTCTTGTCCATGGTGCGGGCCTGGATGGGGTCCAAGGCTTTGACCGGAATGTGCGAGGGCGCCATGGGAATTTCGCGGCTGTAGCGGTTGGGGGTGGCGTAGCCGTTGAAGAACAGCTCGGCACCGGCCAGTGCGCCGTGTGCGTGGCAGGCGTCGGTCATCAGGCGCAGGGCAGGGATGTCGCGCTCGTCCCACAGGCGGCCTTCAAAGTGCGGCGCGATCTCGGAGAACGGGCTGATCTCTATCTCTTCGGTGCACACCACGCCCCAGCCGCCCTCGGCCTTGACGCCGCGCATGGCGGCCAGTGCGGCGGGCTTGCCGTGGCCCATGCCGTTGCAGTGGGGCACTTGGTAGAAGCGGTTTTTGGTGGTGACCGGACCAATCTGTACCGGTTCAAACAAGATATTAAAGCGGGGATCGCGTTGGGTCATGGCGGTGCTCAAAAGTCAAACTGCACGCCTTGCGCCAAGGGCAGCGCGGCGGAGTAGTTGATGGTGTTCGTGGCGCGGCGCATGTAGGCGCGCCAAGCGTCGGAGCCGGATTCGCGGCCACCGCCGGTTTCCTTTTCGCCACCAAACGCACCGCCGATTTCTGCGCCCGAGGTACCAATGTTGACATTGGCAATGCCGCAGTCCGAGCCGCTGGCGGCGATAAAGGCTTCGGCCTCGCGCAGGTTGAGGGTGAAGATGGCGCTGGATAGACCTTGGGGCACCGCGTTGTTGAGCGCAATGGCCTGCTCCAGCGTGTCGTACTGCAGCACATACAGAATTGGCGCAAAGGTCTCTTGTTGCACGACTGCGGTTTGGCCCGGCATGTCCACCAAGGCAGCCTGCACATAGTAGGCATCGGGGTACTCCGACTGTAAGACGCGCTGGCCTCCCAGCACGGTGCCGCCCTCGTGCTGGGCCTGTTGCAGCGCCGCCTGCATGGCCTCAAAAGCAGCGCGGTCAATGAGCGGTCCCAGCAGCGTGCCTGCGGCATCAGGGCGGCCTATGACGAAACTGGCGTACGCTTTTTCAAGGCGGGCCATGACCTGCGCATGGATGCTGTGGTGCACGATCAGCCGACGCGCTGTGGTGCAGCGTTGGCCCGCTGTGCCGGCGGCGGCAAATGCGACTGCGCGCACCGCCATGTCGAGGTCGGCGCTGGGCGCGATCACCATGGCGTTGTTGCCGCCCAGCTCGAGCAGGCTGCGCCCAAAGCGCGCGGCCACCTGTTGCGCCACAGCGCGGCCCATGCGGGTGCTGCCGGTGGCACTTACCAAGGCGACTTGCGGATGCGCCGCCAGCGCTTGGCCAACCTCGGCCAAGCCGGGCAGCACCTGACACAGATCCTGCGTCAATTCGGGTTGTCCAAAGCGCGTGCAGGCCTGCTCCAGCAAGGACTGCACGGCCAGCGCGCACAAGGACGCTTTCTCGCTGGGCTTCCAGACCACCGCATTGCCACACACAAGGGCCAGGGCCGTGTTCCAAGACCACACCGCCACCGGGAAGTTGAACGCGGTAATCACCCCCACCACGCCCAGCGGATGCCAGGTCTCCATCATGCGGTGGCCTGGGCGCTCGCTGGCCATGGTCAGCCCATGCAGCTGGCGCGAGAGCCCCACCGCGAAGTCGCAGATGTCGATCATTTCCTGCACTTCACCCAGGCCCTCGGAGTGGACTTTGCCCACCTCCAGCGAGACCAGGCGACCCAGCGCGTCTTTGTGCTCGCGCAGCACCTGGCCTAGCAGACGCACCAGTTCGCCGCGCTGGGGTGCAGGCACATTGCGCCAACGCAAAAATGCGACCTGCGCGCGTGCCACGGCCGCTTGCGCGTCTGCCGGGCTGGCAGCATGGACCCGGCCGATCACGCTGCCATCGATGGGACTGTGGCTCGCCAGTGTTCCTGTTTGGTAGGCGGAGGGCGAGACATGCAGGGCTTGCAGGAGGGGGTTGATGTCCATGGTGGCTTAGGGTTGGAAGGTGGGTGCAGAGGTTGAGGCCATTAGCTCAATCAGCAGCGGCGCGCTGGCCTGCCGCACGGCCATGGCGATCTCGCCTGCAAGTTGGTGCAGCGGACTTGCTTGGGGTGGGAGGGTGGCGTCGTTCAGTGCGTCGGCTGGTGCGCTGGCTGGTGTCGTGTGGGCTGTCGCAGTCTGGGCTCCAAGGTGTGTCGGCCAGATGAAGCGGCGTGCCTGCCAGCCATAGGCCAGGGCGGCAGCGACAAAGTCCGGCGTGTGCAAGTCCACGCCAAGGGGCGTGACACTGGCGGCCTGCATCGCCGA
>JBIIZY010000079.1:0-11968 GCA_044346035.1 Rhodoferax sp.
GAGTTTGGAAAAATCTGAGGCACCCATTGCTGTTCTCCTTATTTGGCAGAGGCCATGCCAGCACGACCTTGCTGGACGGACTTCACGATGTTTTGGTAGCCGGTGCAGCGGCAGATGTTGCCTTCCAACAGTTCGCGGATTTCGGTGGAACTGGCGTTGGGGTGTTTGTTGCACAGGTCAATCGAGCTCAGCACCATGCCCGGTGTGCAAAAGCCGCATTGCAAGCCGTGGCACTCTTTGAAAGCCGCTTGCATGGGGTGCAGGGTTCCATCGGCTTGCGCCAAGCCCTCGATGGTGGTGATGTCCGCGCCCTGCGCCTGCGCCGCCAGCATGTTGCAGGACTTCACTGCATGCCCGTCTTTCATGACAGTGCATGCACCGCACTGCGCGGTGTCGCATCCCACGTGGGTGCCGGTCATATTCAGGTGTTCCCGCAGCAGCTGCACCAGCAGCGTGTTGGGCGCCACGTCAACCGACGTGTCTTTGCCGTTGATCTTGAGTTGAATCTGCATTGCGCGTGTCTCCGTCGCCGTGGATGAAAAAAAAGCCTTTGGCATTGTTTTTCATTGACCACGATGTGAACCTAGGCAAAACCCTTGGTTCGGGAGTACCAGCCAATGCCACTTCAGTGGCGGCGTACAGCCCGGGCCAGCCTTGGACGACCGCTGCTTGTGGGTTCGCCGCCCCAGCTCAATGCACCCGCCGCCATCCGGCGCCGGTGCCAGCCAGTGCCCCCGCGCGGCTCAGGGTAAACCCAGGCGATGCCGTACGCGGGGTTCAGCTCTGAACAATTTCAGTCCGCGCATTACCTTATGCATCCTTAGCATGCTCCCCACTTGACGATCAGGGGTCCACCCCAGGCCGTCAACGTTAGTTCGCTGGGGAGCAAGTTCTCGGCGCACAAAAAGCGGTATGGGACCTTCCCTAAGCCGCAGTGCGCGACGTCTTTGGAGCGTCTCCCGTGGCAATTCCCACCGACTCGCGCATTGCACTGGCCTACGACGAAGCGGCCAAGCCCCTGTTTTTGGCGACCTTTTCGGTCGATGGCAGCTTGCTCAGCGAGATATCGCTGTCGGGCAATGTCGATGACGACATGGTCTTGAGCTACGACACCGTGGTGCGCCGCGAAGGTAACGGCCTGGCCTTGGGCTCGGGTCTGCGCTCCTCGGTGGCTGCCAGTGTGCTGGTGGAAGCATTGGCGCAGGCCGATGCGTCGGCCTTTATGAGCGTGACCGACCGCCAGCACCAAACCCGCAGCATGGCCTGGCTGTACAACATCTTTGCACCGGCGTAACTGGCATGCTCACACCAAACCCGCGTGTACCGCCGCAGGCGGTATCCGATGTGGTGGGCCGCATCTTGGCGCAGCAACCCGCCGCGCCAGAGCCCACGCAGGACCCATCGGCACCACCTGCCGCGCCGATCCAAGACTCCGGCCTGCAGTGCCTGGTGACCTTGGCGCGCTTTCACGGCATTGCAGCCGACGCTGACCAACTGCGTTTCGAGTTCGCCCGCGGTGATGCGCCCATGGACTCTGACGAGCTGCTGCTGGCGGCCCGCAAGATCGGCTTGATGGCCAAGACGGTGCGGCCCACGCCCAAGCGCCTGGCCATGGTGGCGGTGCCCGCCATGGCGCTGGACTTGAACGGGCAGTACTTCATTCTGGGCCGGGTCGAGGACCGTGCCGCCAACCACGAGCGCCCCGCCGGCAGACGCATGCTGGTGCAGCAGTTTCCGCAGGCCACCATGGCTTACCTGGAGGAGTCGGAGTTCCTCGCGCGCTGGAGTGGCGAGTTGATTGTGGTGGGCTCACGCGCCTCGGTGTTGGGCGAGTTGGCGCAGTTCGATTTCAGCTGGTTCATTCCTGCGGTGGTGAAGTACCGCAAGCTGCTCGGCGAGGTCTTGCTGGTGTCTTTGGTGATCCAGCTCTTTGGGTTGGCCACGCCGATGTTTTTTCAGGTGGTAATGGACAAAGTGCTGGTCAACCGGGCCTTCACCACGCTCGATGTGATCGCCGTGGGCTTGCTGGCAGTGAGTGTGTTCGAGGTCACGCTCACCGTGCTGCGCACCTACATCTTCTCGCACACCAGCAGCCGCATTGACGTGGAGCTTGGTGCCAAATTGTTTCGGCACCTTCTGAACCTGCCGGTGAGTTACTTCCATTCCCGCCGGGTGGGCGATTCGGTGGCGCGAGCGCAGGAGCTGGAGACCATCCGCAACTTTCTTACCGGCAACGCCATCACGGTGGTGCTCGATCTGGTGTTTGCCGTGGTGTTCATCGGGGTGATGCTGCTGTACAGCCCGCAGCTGACCTTGATTGTGGTGCTGTCTTTGCCTTGCTACTTTTTGCTGGCGGTGCTGATTACCCCGGTGCTGCGCGCGCGCCTTGATGAGAAGTTCAAGCGCCATGCCGAGAACCAGTCTTTTCTGGTGGAGACCATCAGCGGTGTGGAAACCATCAAGGCGATGGCGGTGGAGCCACAGTGGACGCGCCGCTGGGACCAGCAACTTGCAGGCTATGTGCATGCGGGCTTTCGCACTTCCAACCTGTCCAACCTGGCGGGCAACGGCGTGACGCTGATCAGCAAGCTGGTCACGGTGGCCACCATGTGGCTGGGTGCCAAACTGGTGATTGAAGGGCAACTCACCGTCGGGCAGTTGGTTGCCTTCAACATGCTGGCCGGGCATGTGTCCGCGCCGGTGATCCGGCTGGCCCAGCTGTGGAACGACTTCCAGCAAATCGGCGTGTCGGTCAAGCGACTGGCCGAGATTCTCAATGTGCGTACCGAGGTGGCCGGCAGCAAAAGCGCGATGCCGACGATCGCCGGACGCATTGAGTTTGACCAGGTCAGTTTCCGCTACCGTGCAGACGCGCAGTTGGTGATGAAGTCCCTGAGCCTGGTGGTGCAGCCCGGCGAGGTGATCGGCATTGTGGGGCGCTCCGGCTCGGGCAAAAGCACCCTGGCCAAACTGGCACAGCGCATGTACGTGCCGGAGTCGGGCCGGGTGTTGATTGATGGCATCGATTTGGCGCTGACCGATGCATCCTCGCTGCGCCGGCAAATCGGCGTGGTGATCCAGGAGAACGTGCTGTTTCAGCGCAGCATCCGCGACAACATTGCCCTGGCCGACCCCGGTGCACCGCTGGACAAGGTGGTGGCTGCGGCCAAGCTGGCTGGCGCCCACGAGTTCATTTGTGACCTGCCTGAGTCGTACGACGCGATGGTGGGCGAGCATGGTGTGGGCCTCTCGGGCGGGCAGCGCCAGCGCATCGCTATTGCCCGCTCCTTGATTACCAATCCGCGCATTCTGGTGTTCGACGAGGCCACCAGCGCCTTGGATTACGAGTCCGAGAAAGTCATTCAGGACAACATGCGTTTGATCTGCGCAGGCCGCACCGTGCTCATCATCGCGCACCGCCTCTCCGCCGTGCGCGATGCGAACCGCATTGTGGTGGTCGAGCGCGGCGAGATCGTCGAGTCCGGCTCGCACGCCGAGCTGCTGCGTATTCCCCAGGGGCACTACGCGCATTTGTATGCACTGCAACTTGGTGCCAGCGCATGAGCGGTGCGCTGCGTATTCGGCTGTTGGCCTGGCGCGACTTGCTGCGGCACTACGGCGCTGTGTTTGCCCAAGCTTGGCGCCAGCGCGATCTCATGGTGCTCGACCGCTACCGGGTCGAGGAGGCGCAGTTTCTGCCCGCCGCTTTGTCGCTGCGCGAGACGCCACTTTCGCCGGTGCCGCGCATCACCGCGTGGTTGCTCATTGGGTTTTGTGCGGGCGCGTTGGTGTGGGCGTTTGTGGGCCATATTGACATCGTGGTGATGGCCCAGGGGCGCACCGTGCCGGGCGCGCGGACCAAGCTCATCCAGCCGCTGGAAAGCGCCAAGGTGCGCGAAATTCGCGTCGCCGAAGGCCAACGCGTCAAGCGCGCGCAGGTGCTGGTGGTGTTGGACACCGTCGGTGCCGAGGCCGACACTGCGCGCGCCCACGAGGACCGGGTGGCTGCCGGTTTGCAGCGTGCGCGCGCCATGGCCTTGCTGGCATCCGTCGACGGTGCGCGCGTGCCAGTTTTGGCGCCGGTGCCAGGTGCTACGCCGCAGCAAATGGCTGCCGCCCAAGCCCACGCGCAGGCGCAGGCGCAGGAGCTTGCATCCAAGCTGGCGCGGCTGGATGCCGAGATTGCGCGCCGCATCGCCGAGGAGGTGTCGGTGGCAGCGGCCATCACCCGGGTGCAAGACGCTTTGCCAAGCGCGCGCGAGCAGGCCAGCGACTACCAGCAGTTGCTTTTACAAGAGCAGGTGTCCAAGCACGCCACCTTGGACAAGGTGCAGCGTGTGTTGGACCTGGAAGGCGAGTTGGCGCAGCAACGGGCCAAGCGCAACGAGTCCCGCGCGGCGCTGGCCGAAGGGCGCGCCCATCGCGTGGCCTTGCAAACCGAAACCCGCCGCACTTGGCTCGATGCGCTGGCCGATGCCACACAAAGGCTCTCCGCCTACGAGCAAGAGTGGGTCAAGGCCAAGGCGCGCAGCGCGCTCGCCGAACTCACCGCGCCGGTGGATGGCACGGTGCAGCAGCTGGCCATCCACACCGTGGGCGGTGTGGTGACGGCAGCGCAGACCCTGATGGTGCTGGTGCCCGACGGCGAAGAGCTGGTGGTCGAGGCCGTGCTGGAGAACAAGGACGTGGGTTTTGTGCACGCGGGCCAGGAGGCACAGGTCAAGGTCGATGCCTTTTCCTACACCAAGTACGGCACCGTGCCGGGGCAGGTCATCAGCGTGAGCCAGGATGCGGTCAACGACGAGAAGCGCGGCCTGGTGTACACCGCGCAGATTGCGCTGTACCAATCCACGCTGCTGGTGGAGGGCAAACAGGTTCGGCTCAGCCCAGGCTTGAGCACCACGGTGGAGATCAAGACCGGCAAGCGGCGCTTGATTGAGTACTTCCTCAGTCCCTTGCTGCAGTACCAGCAAGAGAGTCTGCGCGAGCGCTAGACCGTGCCAAAGCAACGCATGCAGGGCGTATTGGTGCGCACCAAAGCGCGTATGCAAGTGCATCTGAAACTGCCCATCAAAGCTGCGGGGCTGGTGGCTTTGCTGACGGCCCACTTGGCTGCTGTGGGCGCGGAGCGGCTGCAACCCGCACTGCCGCTTGCGCTGTCACCACCGGCGCAGCCGCAGCCTGCGTGCGAGCCCAGCGAGCCCGGTGCGGGTCTCAACCTGCAACGCGCCATCGCCTTGGCCTTGTGCAACAGCGCTGAGCTGCAGCAAGCGGAAGTTGCCATAGAACGTCAGTGGGCCGGCCTGGGTCAGGCGCGCGCAGCGTACTGGCCCACAGTGTCCTTGGCGCTGACCCGCAACCGTGCGTTCAGCGGCACCACGTTTGGCAGCGACACCTTCCACTCCAGCGAGCGCAGCGTGGGCCAGAACTTCAACATCAAATTCCGGTTGATTGACCTCGGGGGGCGCAGCAACGCCACCGACGCCGCCTACAAGCAATGGGCCAGTGCGGTCGCCAGCCGGGAAGCCACGCTGCTGCAAGTGGCAACCCGGGCAGCGCAGACCTACACCGACGCGGTGGCCTTCGACGCGGCCTACCAAGCCGACCTGCAAGCCCAAGACAGCGCCCAGGAGCTGGTCGTGCTGACCCAAGCCCGGCAGGTGCGCGGCTTGGCGTCGGGTGCTGACACGCTGCAAGCCCAAATGGCCCACGCCAGGGCCACCCTCGCTACCAGCCGCAGCAAAGCCAGCCGCGATGCCGCCATGCAGCTCTTGCGCTATCTCACCGCGCAGGCGCAGTCCGACGCGCTGGTGCTCTCGCCGGTGCAGGAGGACCGCGCCCAGTCGCGGGCACTGCTCGCCGACTTTGCGCAGTTGCAGTCCGAGATGGTGCAGCTGCACCCAGCCCTGCAGTCGGCCCGGCTGCAACTGCAAAGCGCGCAGCACCAGGTACGGGCAGCGGCGTCCGAGGGCTTGCCCAGCGTGGACTGGAGCGCGACCCGCACCACCAACCGCCGCACGGGCTCCGACGTGGGTTCACAACGCAGCACGGAAACCGTGGTGGGTCTGACCCTCAACGTGCCATTGTTTGAGGGGTTTTCTTGGGTCTACCGGGTCCGGGGGGTGGAGAGCGCCGCTTTGGGCAAGGCGGCCGAGTTGGCCGACACCCAAGCGCGCATGGCGGCGGAATCGCTGCGCCTGCGCGATGCCTTGGAGTCCGCATTGCAGGGCTTGGACGCAAGCCTGCGCTGGGTGGAACTCAGCCAGGCCAACCTGGGCAGCGCGCGTCTGCGCTACCAGCGCGGGCTGGCCGACATCTCCGACCTGGTCAACGCGCACACCGAGATCAACAGGGCCCAGAAGGAATACATCCAGGCCCAGAGCGACTGGAGCAAGGCCTTTGTTGGCTTGCAAGGCCAGCTGGGCCTGCTTGATTGGAGCGGCGCGACGCGGCCTGAGGTCGGGGCCCTGCGCGCTTTGCAATAGGGTTTTTGCGGGCAGCTGGGAACAGTACGATGGGGTGGGGCTTGCGGGTTTGTGGCGTAATACGGCGCACAATGACCAAGCCCTACCACCCCTGCGCCATGCCAACACACCCCACCCCCAACCCAGCGTATCTTTCCGCCCCGACCCCAACCCCGACCCCGAACCGAGCCACAGCCACAGCCACAGCCACAGCCACCAACGTCGCACGGCACGTCTCCCTGAGCAGCAGCACTGCGGCGCTGCGGCCGCGCCACCGGCGTGGTCTGGCCGCCTGTGTTGCCGCTTTCGCCCTGGCGGGTGCGGCCACCCCCGCGCTGGCGCAAGACCGCGATGCGGGCCAGCCTTTGTGGGAAGCGGGCGTGTTTGCAGGTGGCGTGTCCACACCGGCCTATCCCGCGTCGGCCGACCGGACCTCGCGGGCACTGGTGCTGCCGGTGTTCATTTACCGAGGTGAGATTTTTCGTGCCGACCGTGACGGTGTAGGCGCCCGGCTGTACCGTTCGGAAAACGCGCAGTTCGACATTGGATTTGCCGCCTCCCTTCCCGCCAATTCCGACGACAGTGCAGTGCGCAAAGGCATGCCGGACTTGGGTACCTTGGTGGAGTTTGGTCCGCGGCTGAATTTGACGCTGGCGCGGCCCGCGCCCGGCCACCGCGTGCAGCTGGAAGTGCCCGTGCGCGCGGTGCTGGAGCTCGGTGGCGGTGTGCGCGGCCAGGGTTACGCCATCGAGCCCAAGCTGGCCTACGAGATGCGCGATGTGGGTGGTGGCTGGAGTCTGGGTGCCTCAGCCGGTCTGGTCTGGGGTGACGCGCAACTCAACCGCTTCTTCTACCGCGTAGCGCCCGAGTACGCCACCGCGTCACGGCCCGCCTACGAGGCGCAAGCCGGTCTGATCGCCACGCGCGTGGGGCTTAATACCTCGAAAGCACTGACCCCCGACCTGCGGGTGTTTGGTTTTGTGCGGCAAGACATGTACGGCGCGGGTGCCAACCGGGACAGTGCGTTGCACCAGAATTGCAGCGGCACGTCCATGGGCGTGGGCCTGGTCTGGATGCTGGGCCGCTCCGATCGCAAAGTGCCAGGTTGATGCGATGGGTCACGGTGGTGGCGCGGGGCGCCCAAGTCGGCGCGTCGGCTTAGGGTGTATCCACGATCCACGCCGGGTTGAGCGCGCGGATACGCTCGTCCACGTAGTAGCCGCCGAATTCGGTGTAGCGCAGAAACAGCCGGGTGCAGTGCGCGCACTGCCAGACCTCGCAGCGGTTGTAGGGAAAGTGCAGCGGCGCAATCGGTGCGTTTTCTGACCAGCCGGTGGTGCCCTCGGGGTGGTACTCCAGCAGCGTCGCGTACTCGCTGTCGTCGTCGCGCAGGGTGCCTACTTGGCGCAGGTCGGCCCGATCAAATCCGGCGGGCACCGAGTCCCAGCCGGGACAGTGCAAGGCCTTGCAGTATTTGCAAGGGGTTTGGCTGGCGCCCAAGGCCAGGTCGCGAAGGCCTTGGGTGGAGAGCTTTTCAAAGCGCATAGTGCGTGGTGGGTCAAGGACGTGCCCGATTGTGCAGCGCCCTCGGGCGCTGGGCGCCAGGCGGCTTGCGCGGGTACGAAAAAGAAAGGTGTTTGGTATGGCATGGCTTCAATCGGCACGGATATGGGCACGGATATGGGCATGGAGGCGGACTTGCAGTTGGGCCAGCGCATGGCGACGTGCCTTGGCAAGCGCGCACCATAGCGCGCACCCTAGCGCGCAGCCCACCATGCGGCCCAGCGTGCCACGTGCGCACGTGGTGCTGGTGTCCGTGGTGGCAGGCCTGTGTGCATTGCAGGCCGCTGCGGCACCAAGCGGGTCAGCGGAGCCGTCCGCCATGGCCGAGGTTCGCAGCGTGGACGCAGTGGACCTGGGGCGGTACGTCGGGACCTGGTTTGAAATCGCCAGCTACCCCATGTTCTTCCAGCGCAAGTGCGTGGGCGACACCACGGCCGAATACAGCGCGCTGCCCGGTGGCGCCATTCGTGTGCACAACCGCTGCCGCGCCGAGGCCGGTTTCATCGCTGCCACGGGCCAGGCCACCGTGGTCGAGGGCTCGGGCAATGCGCGCTTGAAGGTGTCGTTCTTCTGGCCCTTTCGGGCCGACTATTGGGTGATTGGGCTGGACCCGGAGTACCGCTGGGCGGTGGTGGGCACGCCCAACCGCAAGTACCTGTGGGTGCTGTCGCGCACGCCCCAGCTGCCGCCCGCGCTTCTAGAGTCTGCCTTGGCGTCGGCCCGCGCCCAGGGTTTTGGTCTGGACGCGTTGCGCTTTACCGCCCACACCACCGCGCCCTGAGCGGACACAGCCAGGCGCAGCGTCTGCCGCGTGCGCCGCTTGGTGCCTACGCGGTTTTGGCGCAATGCAGGGCGCTACATGCACCACACGCCGAGTGGGCTCGATCGGCGCTTGCGCCGCGTCGCTGGGGCCCGAAAACCTGTGTGACTCGCTCACTAAAATCGGCCGCGTGTCGGCCCCCCAGTTTGTCCCTGCCTACCGCCCCGATATCGACGGGCTGCGCGCCATTGCGGTGGTGGCGGTGGTGCTGTTCCACGCGTTTCCATCCAGTCTGCCTGGCGGGTTTGCCGGGGTGGACATGTTCTTCACGATCTCGGGCTTCCTGATCACCGGCCTGTTGCTGCGCGACCATGCACGGGGGGCGTTTTCTCTGCGCCATTTTTATGCCCGGCGCATTCAGCGCATATTCCCCGCCTTGGCGCTGGTGCTGGTGGCGTGTATGGGGGCCGGATGGCTGGTGCTGACCGCCGACGAGTTGGCCGCTCTGGGCACCTTTACCTCGGGTGGGGCGGCGTTTTTAAGCAACTTTTTGTTGTGGCGCGCCTCCGGTTACTTTGACACCGCTGCCGATACCAAGCCCTTGTTGCACCTGTGGTCCTTGGGCATCGAAGAGCAGTTTTACCTGGTGTGGCCGCTGCTACTGTGGTGGTGGTTTCGCTGGCCGCAGCGCCTGGGCTTGTGGATGGGCGCCTGTGTGCTGGCGTCGCTGGCGTACAGCTTGTGGGCGGTTCGGGTGGATGCGGTGATGGCCTTTTATTCGCCATTGCCGCGCTTGTGGGAGCTGGGTGTGGGTGGCCTGCTGGCCTACGCGCTGTGGCGCAACCCGCAGTTGCTGCAGCGCTATCGTTCTGTGGCGGCGTACCTGGGTGCGCTGCTGGTCGCGCTGGGTTTGGTGCTGTTGGACAAGGGCGCGGCATTTCCGGGCTGGTGGGCGCTGCTGCCCACATTGGGCACGGTGCTCTTGATTTTCTCGGGCGACGCGTCCTGGTTGGGTCGGCGTGTGCTGTCCAGCAAAGCATTGGTCGCCGTCGGCTTGATCAGCTACCCGCTGTACCTGTGGCATTGGCCGTTGCTGTCATTTGCGCGCATTCTCCTGGCCGAAACACCGCCGACAGAAGTGCGCGCTGCGCTGGTTGCGGCCAGCGTGGTGTTGGCATGGTTGACCTACCGCTGGGTGGAGTGCCCTATCCGTTTCGGTGGGCGCCTTGATGGGCGCCTTGACGGGCATGCAGGCGGGCTAGCGCGCTGGAAAGTGCCAACCTTGTGTTCGGTAATGCTGCTGGTGTTTCTGGCGGGCTATGTCCTCACGGCCAACCACGGCTTCAAGTCCCGCCACCACGCCCGCCTGAACGCCGATCCTGCCACCATGGTCAACGGTGCCGACCGCAGCAACTTGCTGGCCGACTGCCTGCTTGCACCTTCCGAGCGGGTCTTGTTTGAGTGGTGCATGCGCGACCAAAAGCCGGTCAGCGCGTATGTGGTCCTGGGCGACAGCAAGGGTGAGTCCCTGTTCTTCGGGCTGTCGCGCGAAACCGCTGGGCCGCGCGGCTGGCGCCTGCTCGGTCCGGTGCAGCATGTGGCGGGCGATGCGGCGCCGCTCAGCCGGGTGTCCTACCAAGCAGTGGAGCAAGACCCGAACGTGGAGGTGGTGGTGTTTGCCAACGCGCTGCGCGGCATGTTTGCGCTGGATCCGCAGTCGGGCTTTGTCCGCACCGAGGTGCCGGATGCAGACATCGAGCACCACGTGGAAACCTACAGCCGGGCCTTTGCCCGTTTTGCCCGGGCCGGTAAGCGCTCGGTTTTTGTGGTGGACAACCCGTCGCTGCCCGACCCCAACAGCTGCGTCAGTGGCGCCATGACCGGCATTCCGTTGCTCAGCCAGTTGCTGGTGCGCCGCGCCAACCCGTACTGCACGGTGCGCTACACCGACCACCTGCAAGGTACGCGGGCCTACCAGGAGTTTGTGCAGCGGCTAAAAGTACGCAACCCCGATGTGCTGGTGTTCGACCCCACCCCCCTGCTGTGCGACATCCCCGCCAACGTGTGCACCATCACCGAAGGCCGCAACTTTTTGTACAGCTATGGCGACCACATCTCGGACTACGCCAGCTCCAAGATTGCCCGCCAGTTGCTAGCGCAGATGTTTCCGGCAGCACAGCAATAACGGCGTTGCAACCCGCTTCGCGGTCGAGCCTGTTTCTTGACTGCGGTCGCCGTGAACCGTGTTCCACAAACTGCCTTGTAACAAAGACCACGCTGCACACCGCCGGTGCTCAAGCGCTTGGCGCAACGGGCTGTGCGTTGCGGCTATTTCCAGAACCCGCTGTGCAGGGCGGCGATCTCTGGTTCGAGTGCGGGCACCGGCCCAATGATGTCGAAGTGCTTTTGGCCCGCGGTCAGCACCGTGCGGCAAGGCAGGTGCATGGTGGGGTTGTCGCTGTGGTTGCCGGTGAGCTCCAGCAAACGCGCCTCGGTGATGCCAAACACCAGCCGGCCAATGTGGGCCCAATACTGGGTGGCCGCGCACATGGCGCAGGGCTCCACTGTGGTGACCAAGGTGCACTGCCACAGGTAGTCTGGTGCGAAGTTGGTAGCGGCAATGCGGGCCAGCGTGTTTTCGGCGTGGTTGACGGTGTCGATGTTGCCTTGCTCGGCCAGCACCGTTTCACCGTCCGGGGCCACCAATACCGCACCGAACGGATGCCGGCCCAAGTCCAGGGCGCGGCGGGCGACCGCGTTGGCGTGACGCAGGTGCCGCAGCACCTGCGCTTCAAGCATTCTGGCTACCGCGGTGGGCCCAGGCGGTGGTGTGCTTCTCGATGGCGCTGAACAGCTCGTACATCGCCATGGCCATGGCGCCCACGACCACCAAACCGGCAAACGCCAGGCCCATTTGCATGGCCGAACCTGCTGAGATGAGCAGGTAGCCAATGCCTTCGTTGGCGGCAGTCATCTCGGACACGGTGGTGCCCACAAAGGCCAGCGTGATGGCGACTTTGAGTGAACCGTAAAAGTAGGGCATGGAGCGCGGCAGGCCTACTTTGACCAGCACATCCCAACGCTTGGCGCCCAACACCCGCAGCACATCTTCCAGCTCAGGCTCCAGCGTGGCCAGGCCGGTGGCGATGTTGACCATGATGGGGAAAAAGCTGATCAAAAA
>JBIIZY010000237.1:0-3574 GCA_044346035.1 Rhodoferax sp.
CCCCATGCCCCGCCAACTCTTCGTCACCACCGCCCTGCCCTACGCCAATGGCAACTTCCACATCGGGCACATCATGGAGTACATCCAGGCCGACATCTGGGTGCGGTTTCAGCGGATGCAGGGGCATGTGGTCAACTTCTGCGGGGCAGACGATACGCACGGCGCGCCGATCATGATTGCGGCAGAGAAGGCGGGCAAAACGCCCGAGCAATTCGTGGCCGACATCGCCGCTGGGCGCAAGCCCTACCTGGACGGCTTTCACATCAGTTTTGACAACTGGCACAGCACCCACTCCCCCGAAAACACGGCGCTTGCGCAGCAGATTTACCGCGACCTGCGCGACATTCCCGCCAGCCAGGGCGGCTCGCTGATCGAGCGCAAAACCATTGAGCAGTTTTTCGACCCGCAGAAAAACATGTTTCTGCCGGACCGCTACATCAAGGGCGAGTGCCCCAAGTGCCACTCCAAAGATCAGTACGGCGACAACTGCGAAGTGTGTGGCTCGGTGTATGCGCCCACCGACCTGATTAACCCCTACTCGACCTTGTCGGGCGTGAAGCCTGAGTTAAAGAACTCCGAGCACTTCTTCTTCAAACTCTCTGACCCGCGCTGCGTTGAGTTTTTGGAACAGTGGACACAAGACGGCAAATTGCAGCCCGAAGTGGCCAACAAAATCAAAGAGTGGTTCACGGTGCGCACCAACCCGGACGGCTCCACCAGCGAAGGCCTGGGCGACTGGGACATCAGCCGCGACGCGCCCTACTTCGGCATCGAAATTCCGGACGCGCCAGGCAAGTACTTTTACGTGTGGCTGGACGCGCCGGTGGGCTACTTGGCCTCACTGAAAAACTGGTTCGACAAAGGCGGCCCCCAAGCGAAGCACGGCGACAGCCGCAGCTTTGACGACTACATCGCCGCGCCCGACACCGAGCAGTACCACTTCATCGGCAAAGACATCGTCACCTTCCACACCCTGTTCTGGCCGGCCATGCTGCACTTCAGCGGCCGCAAGACGCCGACCAACGTGTTTGTGCATGGCTTCCTGACGGTGAACAACGGCGAAAAAATGAGCAAAAGCCGCGGCACAGGCCTGGACCCGCTCAAGTACCTGCGCCTGGGCATGAACCCCGAGTGGCTGCGCTACTACCTGGCCGCCAAACTGTCGGCACGCAACGAAGACATCGACTTCAATGCGGACGACTTCATGGCGCGGGTCAACAGCGATTTGATTGGCAAGTTTGTGAATATTGCGAGCCGGGCGGCCGGGTTTTTGACCAAGCGGTTTGATGGCAAGTTAACTACAGTTTTTGACCCCAAGGGCTGGGCCTTGGTAACAGCGATTCGTGAACAGCGTGATCCAATGGCACGGCTTTACGACGAGAGAGAGTTTGGTAAAGCGATACGCGAAATCATGCTGCTAGCGGACAAAGTCAATGCCTATGCGGATGCGCAAAAGCCATGGGAACTTGCAAAGGACCCCGGCAAAAGCGACATGCTGCACCAAGTGTGCTCGGTTCTGATCAACTGCTTCACCTCTCTCGCTGGCTACTTGGCACCCGCTTTACCGAACCTCGCCGAATCGGTCGAGGCATTGACCGGCGCTAATCTTGGTGATTGGAACTTGATGCAGCATGACGTGGCTGCAATTCAGCCCTACCAGCACCTCATGCAACGCGTCACCCCCGAGCAACTCGACGCGTTGTTCGAAGTACAGGAGCCTGAGCCCCAAGCAAAACCTGCGCGCGCAGCGCCCGAAGCAGCAGCAAAAGGCAAAGCGCCAACCGCGGCGACCGCTCCCGTAGACCCCAACGCACCCGGCGGCGAAGACATCGCGCCCACCATCACCATCGACGACTTCGCCAAGGTCGATTTGCGCATTGCAAAAATAGTGAACTGCGAGCCGGTCGAGGGCTCCACCAAGCTCTTGCGTTTAACGCTGGATGTGGGCGAAAAAGACGACGCGGGCCAACCGCGCCTGCGCAATGTGTTCAGCGGCATCGCCAGTGCCTACCAACCCGAGCAGTTGGTGGGCCAGCTCACCGTGCTGGTGGCCAACCTGGCGCCGCGCAAAATGAAGTTTGGTGTGTCCGAGGGCATGGTGCTGGCCGCCAGCCACGGTGACGACAAGGCACACCCCGGCATTTACATCCTGAACCCCTGGCCGGGCGCTGCGCCGGGCATGCGTATCCACTAAGCCCCAGCCAAAAAAAACCGGCCTTTACACTAGCCCACCGAGGTACCACCATGAGTTTTTTCCGCCGTCCCGACTACCGCTCCGACACCACGCAATTCATTGACCAGCTCAAAGCTACCAAGCCCACGCTGGAGGCCGAGCAACGCGCAGGGCGCGCCTTGCTGTGGGACAAGGTGGTGGACCGGCTGGCCTGGCGGGGCTACCGCAAGGCCGCGGTCGCGCAAAAGCCTTACGTTTACCAAACCGAAGCCAAGTAAGCCGGCATGACCGAGGTGGTCGACCACGTCGCGGTGGCGCGCCTGTATGGCGAGCCGCTGTTTGCGATGCCGCAGGATTTGTACATCCCGCCGGATGCGCTGGAGGTGTTTTTGGAGGCCTTTGAAGGCCCGTTGGACCTGCTGCTGTACCTGATCCGCAAGCAAAACTTCAACATCCTCGACATCCCCATGCTCAGCGTGACCAAGCAGTATTTGGTCTACGTGGACCAGATCCGGGCGCGCAACCTGGAGTTGGCCGCCGAGTACCTGCTGATGGCGGCGATGCTCATTGAGATCAAGTCGCGCATGCTGCTTCCGCCCAAGCGCTCAGCCGAGGGCGAGGAGGCAGAAGACCCGCGCGCCGAGCTGGTGCGCCGCCTGCTGGAGTACGAGCAGATCAAACTCGCCGCCGCGCGCCTGAACGCCATGCCGCAGTACGGGCGCGACTTTCTGAAAGCCGAAATCGCCATCGAGCAAAGCCTTGCACCGCGCTTCCCAGACGTGCACCTGGTCGATTTGCAAGAGGCTTGGCGCGACATCCTCAAACGCGCCAAGCTGGTGCAGCACCACAAAATCAGCCGGGAAGAGCTCTCGGTGCGCGAACACATGGGCATGGTGCTCAAGCGGCTGCAAGGTCGGCGCTTTGTGGGTTTTGAAGACCTGTTCGAGCCCTCGCGCGGCGTGCCGGTGCTGGTGGTCACCTTTATTGCACTGCTGGAGCTGGCCAAAGAGACGCTGGTAGAGATCACCCAGGCCGAGGCCTTTGCGCCAATTTACGTGCGCTTGGCCTACGTACCGACCTGATACACCCGTGCGCTTCAGGCCCACCGTCTGCGGTTAGCATTCGCCCCACTTTGTAGGAGCCACCCTATGACCGAAGCCAACGCTGCCGCCCTGCACGCCACGCCCTACGGCACCTTGCCGCCCGCGTCGCCCATGCCCAGCCGCAAACCGATGAGCCTGCCGCGCCTGCAAGAAATGCGATTGCGCGGCGAAAAAATTGCGGTGATCACCGCCTACGACGCCACCTTTGCCGCCGTGGCCGACGCCGCTGGCATCGAGTGCATTTTGGTGGGCGACTCGCTGGGCATGGTCTGCCAGGGCCTGGCCAGCACCGTGGGCG
>JBIIZY010000080.1:0-11827 GCA_044346035.1 Rhodoferax sp.
GAATCGGTGCAAAAAGAGCAGCGGCTGCAGCGCATGGCGCAGGCCATGGGTCTGCCCTCCGGCAGCGATGTGGCCGAGGCCATCCGCGACATGAACGCCCGTTTGGGCCTGCCGCGTGGACTGTCGCAGTTGGGCGTGGAGCGCGCGCAGTTCGAGGCCACCATCGCCGGGGCCCTGGCCGACCACTGCCACAAAACCAACCCGCGCAGCGCAACTGCCCAGGATTACCGCGACATGCTGGAGCGTTCGTTCTAGCCCCCCTGCGCCACCGGCTCAGCCCAAGCGATTGACCAAACCAAGCTGACCAGCCCGACCAAGCGAACCGAACCGAACCGATCCGATCCGGTTCGATCCACCGCAACCCGCCCGGTCAACCTGCCCGTGCGGGGGTCAGTTCCCGCACCAGTGACAGGTCCGGCCGCTCCAGCCAGGCCGCGAACTCGTCTGCCAACTGCGCGCTGGCAGACACCGCCGCCGTCCACGCCCGCACGCGAGCGGCGAGGTCGTTGCCGTAGAAGCCGAAGTCGTGCCGGTCGGGCAGCTTGCCGTTGGGCAGGGTTTTGACCCACTCGGGGTTGGGTGCCAGCAGCAGCATGGTGTCCAAAAAAGGCGTGGGCTGGTGCCGCCATGCCAATGACTTGTCCAGCCAACCGGGCACCACCTGGGCTTGAAAATGCGGGTACAACACGATGGCCTGTGGCTTTTGGGTCGGGTAGTCGAGGTGCAAGTGGTAGTCGGTGATGCCGCCGTCCCAGTACGCACCGCGCGGCGCACCAGGGATGTGGTGCACCGCCTGCAGCACAAACGGAATCGAACAGCTGGCTTGCAGCGCCGGGCTGAAGTTGTCCACCGACAAGTCCACCCGGCGCGTGGCGAAGTCTTGCGTGCCAAAGGGCAGGTCGGCCCGCTGGCTGGAAAACACCACCCGCTCCAACCATGCGCCTAGGCTTTTGCGCCACAGCGCGTTGCTCACAAATGCGCCCGCATAGCCCAGTGGCGTGGCCCAGCGGTGTTCGCGGCGCAGCAGGTGGCGGCCACGCGAGGTCAGGATGTGCAGGCGGTAGCGCGGGTGCTGGAGCACCTGCCCGATCTGCGTGCCAAAAAAATCTTGCAGGTTGCGCCCAAAGGTGTCGCTGACGTGCTGGGCGCTGGGGCGTTTTTGGCCCGGCTCCACCGCGTAGTGTTGGTGGATGTAGTCGTGCTCCAGGCGCGCAAAGGCGGTCTGCGGCTGCTCCAAGCACGCGGTCGCCATGCGCCAGGCCCCGATGGAGGCACCCACCAGGTCGATAGGGTGTGCACTGCGCACCAGCCAGTCGCCAAACAAAAAACGGTCCAGTGGACCCAACAGCAAACCCTTGGGTCCACCGGCGGCGGCGGCAACCGTGCCCACGTCTTGCGCACGCAAACCGTTGCGCGAGAGCCAAGCGCGGGCAGACGATCCTGCGTACAAGTGGAGTGCGCGCATGGGTCTTTTAGCGTTGGAGTTTGGCGAACGCCTGGGCCATGGCAGACGGTGCCTCGGCCCGCGCGCCTGCAACCCCGCCCAGCCGCGCGGCGGCCTGTGCTGGGCGCTGTTGCGCACGGGTGGCGCCCGAAAACCGGTTGTCTGCCGCCCGCCCCGCAGCGCCTGCGTTACCTAGTTTGCTGATCTTCATGCTCAGTGCGATACGCTTGCGCGGACCATCCACCTCCAGCACCTGCACCTTGACAATGTCCCCGGTTTTCACCACCTCGCGCGCATCGCGCACGAAGGTGTGCGCCAGTTCGCTGACATGGACCAAACCGTCTTGGTGCACGCCAATATCGACAAACGCACCGAACGCCGCCACGTTGCTGACCGTGCCTTCCAGCACCATGCCTTCGCGCAGATCGCCAATGTCGTTGACGCCCTCGGTGAAACGCGCCACCACAAAATCTGGGCGTGGATCGCGGCCCGGCTTTTCCAGCTCCAACACAATGTCTTGCACCGTCACCACGCCAAACTGTGGTGTGGCAAAGGTCTCGGGGCGCAGTGTTTTCAGCAAGTCGGCGCGCCCTATCAACGCGTCGATAGCCCTGCCGGTGTGGGCCAAGATGCGCTCCACTACCGGGTAGGTTTCCGGGTGCACACCGGTGCAATCCAAGGGGTTGCTGCCGCCGCGAATGCGCAAAAAACCCGCGCTTTGCTCGAATGTCTTGGGGCCCAAACCACTCACTTTGAGCAGGTCTTGGCGGCTGGCGAAGGCGCCGTGCGCCTCACGCCAACGCACCACCGCCTTGGCCACCGTACCCGACAAACCCGACACCCGGCCTAGCAGCGGCGCGCTGGCGGTGTTCAAGTCCACGCCCACCGCGTTGACACAATCCTCCACCACCGCGTCCAAGGTTTTGGCCAACTCGCTTTGGTTGACATCGTGCTGGTACTGGCCCACGCCAATGCTCTTGGGGTCGATCTTCACCAGCTCAGCCAAGGGGTCTTGTACCCGCCGGGCAATGCTGGCGGCACCGCGCAAGCTCACATCGACGTCGGGCATTTCCTCGGAGGCAAACGCGCTGGCCGAATACACCGAGGCCCCCGCTTCGCTGACCACCAGTTTTTCTATGCGTTGCCCGTTGTGGCTGCCCAGACGCCGCAACAGCTCCGCGGCCAGTTGGTCGGTCTCGCGGCTGGCCGTGCCGTTGCCGATGGCCAGCAGGTTCACACCATGGCGCAGGCACAGCGCGCCCAGCGTGTGCAAGGCACCCTCCCAATCGCGGCGTGGCTCGTGCGGAAACACGGTGGCGGTCTCCAGCAGCTTGCCGGTGCGGTCCACCACCGCCACCTTGACCCCGGTGCGAATGCCCGGGTCCAAGCCCATCACCACACGCTGCCCGGCCGGTGCGGCCAGCATCAGGTCGCGCAGGTTGTCGGCAAACACCTTGATTGCCACCTTTTCGGCCTGCTCGCGCAAGCGGGCAAACAGGTCGCGCTCGATGGACAGGCCCAGCTTGACCTTCCAGGTCCAGGCCACGCATTTGCGGATCAGGTCGTCGGCGGCACGGCCTTGGTGGCTCCAACCCAGGGCACCCGCCAAACGGGCTTCGGCCAGCGACACGGATGCAGCCCCCGCCCCCGGCTTGGTGCTGGCTGGTATGCCATCGGGTTCGGGCAGCACCAGCTTGGCATCCAACACACCCAGCGAGCGGCCACGAAACACCGCCAGCGCGCGGTGCGATGGCACCCGGGCAATGGGTTCGTCGTAGCCAAAGTAATCGCGGAACTTGGCGACATCGGCATGGTTTTCATCTTTATCGGCCATGCGCCGGGATTGCAAAAGCCCGCACTCCCACAGCCACTCGCGCATGCCGTGTACCAGGCGTGGGTCTTCGGCCCAGCGTTCGCTGAGCAGGTCGCGCACGCCGTCGAGCACCGCTGTAATCGTGGTGAAGTCGTCCCCGGCTTCGGTTTTTTCGCTGTGAACGTAGGCGCTGGCTGTAGCCACAGGGTCCAGCGTGGGGTCGGCAAACAGAGCGTCGGCCAGTGGCTCCAGGCCGGCGGCGCGCGCCGCCATGCCCTTGGTGCGGCGTTTGGGTTTGAACGGCAGGTACAGGTCTTCCAGCACCTGCTTGCTGGGCGCGTCGGCCACGGCCTGGCGCAAGACTGGGGTCAACTTGCCTTGCTCGTCGATGCTTTTGAGCACCGCTTGCTTACGGTCTTGCAACTCGCGCAGGTACGCCAGCCGGGTCTCCAAAGCGCGCAGCACGATGTCGTCGAGGCCGCCAGTGGCCTCTTTGCGGTAGCGGGCGATGAAGGGCACGGTGGCCCCACCATCGAGCAGGGCCACAGCGGCTTCAATTTGGGGGGTGCGCACACCCAGTTCTTGCGCCAGTTGCGCGGTAATGTTGTGCATAAACCAGGGGAAATGAGATGCGCCGACTAGCTGCTTTGGCTGCGTTTCGACGAAGACGGCGCTTTGCCGGATTTGGCGGCTTTGGTGGATTTACCACCCTTGGGAGGCTTGGGCAGCGTCACGTCCAACGCCTGCTCCAAGGTAGCGCACAGTGTGCGCAGAATTTTGATGCGTGCGTGGTTCTTGTCGTTGGCTTCGACCAGCGTCCAGGGGCAATCGGGCGTGCTGGTGCGCTCCACCATGTCGCACACGGCCTCTTGGTACGCGTTCCATTTTTCGCGGTTGCGCCAGTCTTCTTGGGTGATTTTGAAGCGCTTGAAACCCACCTGCTGGCGCCGCTCAAAGCGCTTGAGCTGCTCTTCCTGGCTGATTTGCAGCCAGAACTTCATCACGATCACACCGGCATCGACCAGCTCTTGCTCAAAGTCGTTGATTTCGCCGTACGCGCGGTTCCAATCTTTGGGCGCACAAAACCCTTCGATGCGCTCCACCAGCACACGGCCGTACCAGGTGCGGTCGAACATCCTGATCTGGCCTTTGCGGGGCAGGTGGCGCCAGAAACGCCACAAGTGCGGCTGGGCGCGCTCCTCCTCCGTGGGCGCAGCCACCGGGATGACCTGAAACTGCCGCGCATCCAGCGCGCCGCTGATGCGCCGAATCACGCCGCCTTTGCCCGCCGCATCCGCACCCTCAAAGGCCAACACCAAAGACCGCCCCAAGAATTCGGGCGTGCGCGCAAGCACCGACAGGCGGCCTTGCAACAAGGCCAACTCGCGCTCGTAGACCGCATCACTCAAGCACAGAGACTGGTCCAGCGCCGACAACACGTTGCGCGGCTGGGCGCTGGGCGAAAACACTGCAGGCACCGCCGGGGCGTTGGCCGCCACCGGGGCACTGCTCTGCACCTGCGCGCCGGCCGGTACCTGCGCCACCACCGGGTCGGTCGCAGCATCGGTTTTGGCTTGGTGCGCAGCCAAGGCCGCTTGCACCAACTGGCCTACCCGCAACGAGCGGTAGCGCTCATCTGTGCCCTCCACGACCCGCCAAGGCGCCCAAGCGGTATCGGTCATCCGCAGAAAGTGGCTGGCCACCGCATGCAGCTTGTCGTAGGTCTTCAGTCGGTCCCAGTGCCACGGGGTCACACGCCATGCGGTCAGCGGGTTGCTGGCGAGGTCTTCAAAGCGCTCGCGCTGGGCAGCTTTGGTTAGGTGAATCCAGAACTTCAAGATCAGCGCGCCCTCATTGACCAACATCGCCTCGAAGCGGTTGATCGATGCGGCCCGAGCGTCCAGGTCTTGCTGCGAAATTTCGCCTTCAATGCGCAGGCGAATCGGGTCCGAGTACCAAGAACCCGCAAACACACCGATGCGGCCCTTGGGCGGCAAAGACCGCCAGTAGCGCCACATTGGCGGGCGCTCGCGTTCTTCGTCGCTGGGGGCGTCAAACGCCAGTGTGGAGAGGTAGCGTGGGTCCATCCACTCGTACAGCACATGGATGGTTTCGCGCTTGCCGGCACCGTCCTCACCGCTGATGAGAATCAGCACCGGGGTTTTCTTGTCCAACACCAGTTTGGCCTGGACATCCAACAAGGCCTCCCGCAGCGGCGCAAGCGCCTCGCGAAACGCGCTTTTGCTGACTGTGTGGCCTAGCTCAGCGGACTCGAACATCGGATGCTGTGGCGCAGACCCGTGGCACCCTGCGAGCGATCAGCCGCCTTTGGAGGGGCGCTTGCCCGGGTTCTTTTTGCTGCGGGTCGATACGCCACGCTCCAGGCTCACGCGCTGGCCGCGTCCACCCGTGGGTAGGGCGTATCCGTTCGGGGGCACCGGGCGGGGGGTGGCTTTGCGGTCGGCTTCGGTAACGATTTTGTTGCCCATGGGATGTTCCAAAAAAAAGTAAGAAATAACAGGGCCCGTATTGGAACATTTTTTAGGTCTCTTTCCGCCGACCCGCGCCCCGGCATCGAGGAGGCTTCCAGCACAATGGTTGTATGCAGGCGTTCTACAGCGACCATTTTGTTTTGCCCCTGCCCACTGGGCACCGCTTTCCGATGGCCAAGTACCACATGCTGCGCGATGCGTTGCAGCGCGGTCTGCCTGGCGTGCGGATTACCGGCGCCATCGCCGCCAGCGACGGCGAACTGGCTTTTGTACACCACCCCGACTACATCGACGCCATCGCCTCAGGCGCGGTGTCGGCGGGTGTGCTGCGCGACATCGGTTTTCCCTGGAGCCCAGCCATGGCCGAGCGCGCCCGTCGCTCGGTGGGCGCCAGCCTGCAGGCGGCACGGGCGGCTTTGCAGGAGGGCGTGGCGGGCAACCTGGCCGGTGGCACCCACCACGCCTACGCGGACCGGGGTGCAGGCTTTTGCGTGTTCAACGACCTGGCGGTGAGCGCCCGCGTGGTGCAGGCGGAGTGGGGCCGCGTGAGCGACGCGCTGGGTCGGCGCCGCGCGCCCCTGCAGGTGGCCATCATCGACCTCGACGTGCACCAAGGCAACGGGACGGCGCACATCTTCGCGCGGGACGATTCGGTGTTCACACTGTCGGTGCATGCCGAGAAGAACTTTCCGTTTGCCAAAGAACACAGCGACTTGGATGTCGCACTGCCCGACGGATGCACCGACCGCGACTACCTGGCGGCCCTCGACAGCGCGCTGTGCGCCCTGGAAGCCCGCTTCTCCCCTGGTTTGGTGCTTTACCTGGCGGGTGCCGATCCGTTTGAGCGCGACCGGCTGGGGCGGCTCAAACTGACCTTGGCGGGTTTGCGCGCGCGCGACCAGCGGGTGTTTGACTGGTGCTACGCCCGCCGTATTCCCGTTGCTTTCGCCATGGGCGGCGGCTACGGCCACGACATTGCCGAGACGGTGCAGGTCCAACTGCAAACCTACGAAATTGGTTTTACGCACTGGGAGCGGTGGCAGCGTCGGCAGCACCAGCGTCCCTAGGCGATCAGTGCATGGTGCAGGAAAGCTAGCTGCTGCGCAACGCGCGGCGCAACTCCAAGCCCAGCTCGGGCCGCTCGGCGAAGGGGTCGGTGGGGTTGCGCGCCTGCAAGACGTCTTCCATGCGGGTTTGCACTGCTGCAATCGCTTTGGGGTGGCTGTAGATATAGAACTGCCGGTTGCGCACCGCATCAAAAACTTTGCTGGCGACTTCGGCGGCGCTGACCTTGCCAGCGCTGACCGCCTTGTCGCTCATGGCTTGACCAATGCGCTGGCTGCGCGTGGGGCGGCTGCCTGCGGCCACCAAGTCGGCAGGCCGGTTGCGGTGGCTGTGGGCGATGCCTGTGGGCACAAAGTACGGGCACAGCACGCTGGCGCTGATCTGCTCGGTCACCAAGGCCAGGTCTTGGTACAAGGTTTCGCTCAAAGAGACGACGGCGTGCTTGCTGACGTTGTAGACCCCCATGTTGGGCGCATTGAGCAAGCCCGCCATGCTGGCGGTGTTGACGATGTGGCCGCGGTAGCCGGGGTCGTCCTCGGCGGCCTTGAGCATCATGGGGGTGAACACGCGCACCCCATGGACCACCCCCATCACATTGACGCCCAGCACCCACTCCCAGTCCTGCACAGTGTTTTCCCAGACCAGGCCGCCCGAACCGACACCTGCGTTGTTGAACACCAAGTGGGGCACGCCAAAGCGCTCCAAGGTGGCCGCGCCCAACGCGTCCATGGCGTCCGCTTTGGACACATCCATGCGCACGCCCAGCACCTGCGCGCCTGCGCCGGTGAGCTCGGCCACCGCCGCATCGAGCGCGTCTTGCTGCACGTCGACCAGTACCAGGTTCATGCCCAAGCTGGCGCCGATGCGGGCGCATTCCAGACCAAAGCCGGAACCCGCGCCGGTCAGGACTGCGGTGGTGTTGCGAAAGTCGTTCATGGTGCTGCTCCTGGTGGAATGGAAGTCTAGTCGGTGGCCGGTTGGGCCCGGCGCACGCCGCGCGCGCCTACCGCCAAGCGGGTGAGGTATTTGAATGTACCTGTGGCCTGAGCGCAGGCCCGGCCTTGGGCGTCGCGCACCGTGGCCTGGGTGAACGCCAAGGTGGCGGTGCGGTGCACCAGCTCACCGTGGGCGCTCAGTGGGCCCACGGCGGGCCGCATGAAGCTGGTTTTCATCTCAATGGTGACCACGCCTTGGTCGGGTGCCACGCTGCGCGCCGCGCTGGCCATGGCCACATCCAAAAGCGTCATGATGGCGCCGCCGTGGGTGACGTCAAATGTATTGAGGTGTTCGGCTTGCGGATCAAAGCGCACGGTGCTGTGCCCACCCTCGAACAGCAGCAACTCAAACCCCAGCAATTTGACAAATGGAACTTCAACACCAAACTTCATCGCGCCTCCCTCAAACCAAAAGCCACTCCGAGACCACATCGGCGCGCGCAAACACCTGCTCGGCACTGCCCTGCGCGACGATGCATCCACCGCCCAAAACCAAACAACGGTCCGACACCGACTGCGCCATGGTGCGCTTTTGTTCGATCAACAAGATCGCCAACCCCTGGGCGCGCAGCACGCACAGCAGGTCGGCCACTTGCGCGGCCGCCTGCGGCGCCAAGCCCTCGGTGGGCTCATCGACCACCAGCAGTTGCGGGTTGCCCATCAGGGTGCGGCAGACCGACAGCATCTGTTGTTCGCCGCCAGAGAGCACCCCGGCTGGCGTGTGTTGCCGTTGGCGCAAGGGCGCAAACATCGCATACACCGCATCCAATGTCCACGGTGGTGTGCCGCCTGTGCCGGGTCGCAGGCGCTGGTTTTTTGCAGACTTTTGGCCCAACAGCAAATTTTGCTCCACCGTCAAGCCGGGAAACACCTCGCGCCCCTCGGGCACATAGCCCACGCCAAGCGCGGCGATGTCGTGCGGTGCAAGCCCTATGAGTTGCTGACCGCCCCACTGCACCGAGCCGGTACAGGCCACCAGGCCCACCACCGCTTTGGCCATGGTGGACCGTCCCGCACCGTTGCGGCCCAGCACTGTCACGATCTCACCCGACGCCACCTGCAGCGCCACGCCGCGCAGGATCTGGCTGCGGCCATAGCCGGCCTGCAGGTTTTCAATGTGCAGGTGCATCACCACTGCGCTGCACCTTGCGGGGCGTCAGCAGTGCCCAAATACGCAGCTTGCACGCGCGGGTCGGCGCGTACGCGCGCGGGTGTATCGAAGGCGATGAACACCCCTGCCACCAGCACCGCCACCTTGTCGGCGAGTCCAAAAACCACTTCCATATCGTGCTCCACCACCAGCAGGGTTTTGCCGTGGGTTGCGTCCCGGATGCGGCCCACCAGGCGCTGGGTTTCGCTGCGCCCCATGCCGGCAGTGGGTTCGTCGAGCAAGAGCACCGGCGCATCGCTGGCCAGTGCCATCCCCAGGTCCAAGGTGCGCTGGTCGGCATAGGCCAAGGCGCTGGCCGGCAGATCGCGCAAGGCCTCCAGGCCCAAGGTGACCAGCAGGTGCTGCACCCGTGCGTTCACGTCGGACAGCCCGGACAATCTGCGCAACATGCTGGGGCGGTGGCCCAAATGCCACAGCGCAGCGCAGCGCAGGTTGTCGGTGACACTGAGCTTGGGAAACACCTGCGTGATTTGAAAACTCCTGGCCAAGCCCAGGCGGTGAATCTGGTAGGGCGACAGGCCCTGAATGGGCCGCTGATTCAACAAAATCTCCCCGTGCGTGGGCGGGCAACGTCCGCTGACCAAATCAAACAAGGTGGATTTGCCCGCGCCATTGGGGCCGATGATGGCCACGCGCTCGCCCGCGCCTACCGCCAGACTGGCGCCCCGAATCACCTCGGTGGAGCCAAAACACTTGCGCAGCCCGCGCAACTCCAGCACCGGCTGGACGGCGGCTTCATGCATGGTTGGCTCCACCAAGCTGCCGCCAGCGCGCCGAACGGCGGCGCCACTGCACCGCCAGCGCACACCCGCCCAGTGCACAGGTCGCCGCGGCCAGCAACCAGGTACTGGCCACACTGGTGTTGAGTTGCAGGCCCAGAAAACGCAGCTCCGGGCCCACCGATGCCGCCAGTTGCCAGTGGTACACCATCTCAATCAGCACCACCAGTCCCAGACCCGCTGCTGCTGCACTGGGAAACAGTGGCACCAGCACGGCCAGTCGGTTGCGTAACTGGCCGCCACGCGCCCAGTGCCAGGCGGTTTGCAAGCACGCCGCCAGACCACCGGGCACCCACACCACCACGGCAACAAACAACAAACCCACGTACAACAACCACGCTTGCGTCACACCGCTAAGCAACACGGTGCACACCACCAACAGCACGCCACCAAGCACCGGTCCATAAAACGTAGCACTACCGCCCAACGTGGTGAACAGAAGGTAGGCCCCCGATTTGGTGGACGCCAAAGCCTCGTAGTTGGCGGTCTCAAAGTGGACCGCACCCAACGCACCGGCGATACCGGCAAAAAAACCTGCGACCACGAACGCCTGGTAACGAAGCAGGCGCGGATCCAGGCCGAGGCACTCCACCCGCTGCGGGTTGTCGCGCACTGCATTGAGCAAGCGCCCCCAGGGCGTAAAGGTGAGCAAGTACAGCGCTGCTGCTGACAGCAGCGTGTACGCTGCAACCAGGTAGTAGACCTGCAACGCCGGCCCAAACGTCCAGCCCCACCAGGCGGGTGCGAGCGTGCGGTTGGCCGAGATGCCAGCCTCGCCGCCAAAAACTTGGGGCAGCATCAGCGCGGCGGCGTAAGCCAATTCGCCCAGCCCCAGGGTAATCATGGCGAACACCGTACCCGGTCGGCGGGTGCACAGCCAGCCCAACAAGGCTGCGAGCACCATACCGGCCAGTCCACCCACCAAAGGCAGCAACGGCACCGGCACTGCCCACGCCGAACCCACGCCCGCCTGAAGCACGTGGACCGCAGCAAACGCACCGGCACCGGTGTAGGTGGCGTGGCCAAAGCTGAGCATGCCGCCCTGACCCAGCAGCAAGTTGAACGACAGGCAGGCCAGCACCGCCACCCCGATCTGCGACAAGGTGCTCAAGCCCAGCGAATCGCCCCACACCCAGGGTGCCAACACGACCACCACACCGGCCAACAGCCAAGCACCCCCGCGCTGCACCGCCTCAACCCTCCCGCCGACCCAAAAGGCCCTTGGGCCGCAGCACCAGCATCAACACCAGCAGCAGGTAGGGCAGCAGCGGAGCCACTTGGGCCAGCGATACCGGACCCAGGCGTTGGTCCCACACCACCGCAAAGGTCTGCAGCAGCCCAATTGCCAAAGCCGCCAGCATTGCGCCCCCCAGCGAGCCCAGTCCGCCGACGATCACCACCACAAAAATCACCGGTCCCAAGGCCGCCGCCATGCCTGGCTCGGTAACGAAGGTGCTGCCCCCGACCACCCCCGCAAGTGCCGCCAGGCCCGCGCCAAAGGCAAACACCAGCATAAACAGCCGTGGCACGTTATGGCCCAGGGTCTGCACGATGTGGGGGTGGGTGAGCGAGGCCTGAATGACCAAGCCGATGCGGGTGTAGCGCAAGCCAAGGGCCAGTACCAGCCACATGGTCAAGGCCACCAGCATGATGAAACCGCGCGTTGCAGGAAAGCGCGTGCAGCGTACGGCGGAATCGGTGGCGTTGGCCTGGCACAGGGCATCTGGGGCCGCGCCCCATACGCCAGACAAACTTCCGTCAGGCCATCCCACCAGCGTAAACAAAGGCCCCTGCAGCCAATGGGGCGGACGAAACTCCAGCGGTGTACGGCCCCAGACCAGTTGCACCAGCTCCAACACCAAGTAAGCCAAGCCAAAGGTCACCAGCAGCTCGCTCACGTGGCCCAGATGGCGTATGCGGCGCAGCACTGCGCGCTCGAACAGCGCCGCAGCCACCGCAACCAGCAGCGGCGCACACACCAAGGCGGCAGCAAAACCCAGGCTGCCCGCTACCGTGTAGCCCAGGTAGGCGCCGAGCATGTAGAAGCTTGCATGCGCAAAGTTGAGCA
>JBIIZY010000081.1:0-11785 GCA_044346035.1 Rhodoferax sp.
AACGCGCCAACGCGCATGCGGCTGGCGCTTCAACACCGGGCGGCAGTTGGGCGGTGCTGGCGGGCGACAGCGTGCATTGTTTTGGCGACGGAATATTGATTGCCTCCGCCTTTATGGCCGACATGCGCCTGGGACTGATCGCGTCGCTGGCGGTGTTGGCCCACGAGGTGCCGCACCACATGGGCGATTTGGTGGTGTTGCAGTCCGGTCCCCGGAACCGCAAGGCCGCGCTGGTAAAGGTGTCGATGGCGGGCGCGGTGACTGCGCTGGGTGGTTTGACGGGCTACTGGCTGGTAGAGCAACTCAGCGACTACTTGCCCTTCTTTTTGGTGGTGGCCTCTAGCAGCTTTGTTTACGTGGCGTTGGCCGACTTGATTCCCCAGTTGCAAAAGCGTTTGAGCGCCCGTGAGACGGCGGCGCAGGTTGGCTGGTTGATGGTGGGTATTGCGCTGGTAACGGTGGTGAGCGGCTTGGCCCACGCGCACTGAGCGCGGCCAGTACGAAACGCTTGCGAGGCACGCCGCTCCATCACGGGGCTGGCGCGCACGTCGTGCTTGCACCTTAGCCGGTAGCCACCGGCCGGCTGGGGTCGCTGCACCAGTCGCTCCAACTGCCCGCGTACAAGGCGGTGGGGCCAAAACCGGCAATTTCCATTGCCAAGATGTTGGGCACGGCGCTCACCCCGCTACCGCAGTGGTGTACCACCTGCGCAGGCGCTCGCTGGCCGAGCAGCGCGGCAAACTCTGCGCGCAGCTGCGCGGCGGACTTGAACAAGCCATCTGGTCCTAGGTTCTGCGCAAAAGGCCGGTTCAAGGCGCCGGGAATGTGGCCGGCAACCGGATCAATGGGCTCCATTTCGCCGCGAAACCGGGGTGCGGCGCGGGCATCCACAACCGCCTGGCCGGGTTGTCCGAGCCGCATCTGTACCTCGGCCGCATCTACCAGAGTGACCAGCGGCGTTCCCAGTGTGAAGTGTCCCGGTGTGCGGCGGGCGGTTGGCGTGCCGCTTTCCACTGCCCCCCCCGAGGCCTGCCACGCTTGCAAGCCACCGTCGAGCACCGCCACCGGCGCGTGGCCCGCCCACCTGAGCATCCACCACAAGCGGCCGCAGTAATTGGCCCCTTGTCGGTCGTACACCACGGCTTGCATGGGGTTACTGAAACCACAGCCCGCAAGCCACGCAGCAAAGGCCGCGCGTGCAGGCAGTGGGTGGCGTCCGCCAGACTGGGCACCGGTATGCGCAGGGTCGCCCTTGGCACTCAGGGCCGTGTCTAGGTGCGCGTAGACCGCGCCGGCGATGTGCAGCTCGTGGTACATGGCCGGGCCCAACTGGGGTTGCATCAGGTCAGAGCTGCAGTCGAACACCATGCAAGGCTGTTCGCTGGCAAGCAGCGTCTGCAGTTGGGCGGCGGAGATGAGGGTGGTGTACATGCTGCTTGCTCCAGGTGTGGCGTTGCGGGCTTGCTGGCTGGTGTGTGCTTGACCGGGCTCAATGCGCTTCGGCCGGCGTGTGGGGCAGGGCGCGGGCGCGCAGCACGGTGGCTGCGATACCACTGGCAACAATGGTGGCGATACCCAGCAGGCCTATGGGGTCGATCGCATCACCAAACAGGACCAGGCTGTACACCACTGCAAACACGATGCCCGAGTACTGCATGCTGGCCACCACCAAGGTGGCACCTTTGCGGTAGGCGCGCGTCATGCACCACTGGCCCATAGAGGCCAAAACGCCAATGGGCACCACCCAGGCGGCGTCTTGCCAGCGCACCTGGCTCCACGGCGTGGTGCCGGTGATGCCAATGCCCACCAGGCCGATCAGCGCGGAGCCCACCGAAAAGTAGAACACGGTGCGTTCGTCAGGTTCACCCACCCGGCCCAGCGCCGTCACCTGCATATAGGCCAGTGCGGCGCTCATGCCCGAAAGCAAGCCGATCACGCCGGCATACATTTGGTTGGCGTCAAAGGTAGGGCGCAGCGTGAGCACCACACCGACAAAACCCAGCACCACGGTCAGCAGCAACGGGCCTTGCCGCTGGGAGCGGCCGTACAGCAGCGCGCCGCCGACGACAAAAGCCGCCACCCAAATGCCGCTCATGTAGTTGAGCGTCATTGCGGTGGCCAATGGCAGGTGGGCGATGGCGTAAAACCACGATCCCAGCGACAGCACACCGATGGCGCTGCGGCTCAGGTGCATGCCAGGCACTGGCGTACGCCACGGGGTGCCGCGTGCGCGCATGATGACCCCCATGAAAACAATGCTCACCAGGCCCCGGTAAAAGACCAGCTCGAAGGTGTGAAAGCTCTGCGATGCGTACTTGATCCCCACGGCCATCGTTGCAAAGAAGAACGAGGCCCACACCATCCAGAGCGCTTGCATCAGCCCCCCCGCGCCATCTGGCGCCGGTACCAACGGTGAAAGTGCTGCATGCCGTCCTCCATTGGACTTTGGTAGGGCCCCACCTCGTTGTCGCCGCGCGCGCGCAAGGCGGCCCGGCCCGCGTCCATGCGCTCGGCGATTTCGTCGTCTTCGGCGCAGGTCTCCATGTACGCCGCTTGCTGGGCTTCGACAAACTCGCGCTCAAAGGCCGCGATGTCCTCTGGGTAAAAGAACTCCACCATGTTCATGGTTTGGTTGACACCCATGGGGTACAGCGTGGACACGGTCAGTACATGGGGGTACCACTCCACCATAGTGTGCGGGTAGTAGGTAAGCCAAATGGCGCCATGTTGGGGCGGCACGCCGTTGCGGTAGCGCAGCAACGCGTCGTGCCAGCGCTCGTACACCGGGCTGCCGGCTTTGCCCAGCCGGTTGGCGACCCCCACGGTTTGGACCGAAAAACTGTCCCTAAACTCCCAGCGCAGGTCTTCGCATTGCACGAACTGGCCCAAACCCGGATGGAACGGCCCAACGTGGTAGTCCTCGAGGTACACCTCGATGAACGTCTTCCAGTTGTAGTTGCAGGCATGCATTTCCACCCGGTCGAGCACGTACCCGGAAAAGTCCAGCTCGGCCTTGGGTCCAAGTTGCGCCATGTCGTCGGCAACGCTGCGCCCGGCCTCGAACAGCAGGCCGTTCCACGCTTGCAGCGGGTAATTGGCCAGGTCCAGACAGGGGTCGTTGGCAAAGTGCGGCGCGCCCAGCAGGGTGCCGCTGCGGCTGCCCCCGGTGCCGCTGTGCGCGCCACTGTAAGTCCAGCGGTGCAAGGGGCAGACGATGTGGCCGCTCGCACTGTGCGCTGCGTTGCCGGAGCCGGTGTGTAACAGGGAGCCGCGTCCTTGCAGAATGACTGCCTGGCGGTGGCGGCATACGTTGGAGAGAAGTTCGATGCCGCCCGCGTTACGCACCAGCACACGACCGCCTTTTTCTTGGGGTAGCACGTGGTAGTCGCCCAGCCGTGGCACGCTCAGCGCGTGGCCGAGGTAGCGTGGGCTGCTACCAAACAGGGTTTGCATCTCTTGCTGGTACAGCGCCAAGTCGCTGTAACTTTCCACTGGCAATTGGTCCATTTGGGAGGGGTGCGCTGGACGTGAATCGAACATAGGTGGGCTTGCCAGAAGACGGTTTTCAAGGGGGCGGGCATCCCGAATTGCCGGGGCGGCGAAGTCGGGCGGGATTCTACCTGCGCCCCCTGCGCCGCCCTCGGCGGCATGGGCCGGCCGGTGCAGGCTTGGGCCTACAATGAATTCCGACGTTTTTGACCCTACCCCGACGCCGCTATGCAACAGGAAACTGCCCCCCCTGGCCCATCCAAGGCCGACCCGCAGGATGCGCTGCCTGCCAGCTATGAAGCGGCCATCGAAGAGTTGGATCAGCTTGTCGTGCGCATGGAGTCCGGTGGCCTGCCGCTGGACCAACTGCTGTCGGGCTACCAGCGGGGTGCGGTGCTGCTCCAGTTTTGCCAGGAGCGGCTGCGAGCCATTGAAGACCAAATCAAGGTACTCGACGATGGCGTGCTCAAAACCTGGAAGCCGCAGTGATGCCCACAGGGTTGCACTTTGAGGCGTGGATGCAGCAGCGCCTGGCACAGGTTGAAGATGCTTTAGGCCAGTGGGTGGTGGCGGCGCAGACCGAAGAGTCTGCCCATGCGGCGCCTGCCGATTTGGTCCGCGCCATGCGCTATGCAGTGCTGGACGGCGGCAAACGGCTGCGCCCACTCTTGGTGTTGGGGGCTTACGAGGCGGCAGCCTCCGCGCTGCCGGTTGCAGCGTCCGCCCAGGGTCTCACCGCTGCGCTGCGGGCGGCCTGCGCGGTGGAGCTGATCCATGCTTACTCCTTGGTGCATGACGACATGCCTTGCATGGACAACGATGTTTTGCGCCGTGGCAAGCCCACGGTGCACGTGCAGTTTGGCGAGGCGGCTGCGCTGCTGGCTGGCGACGCCTTGCAGGCTTTGGCTTTTGAGCTGCTGACCCCGCAAGACAATTCCGTTGATCCCGCCACCCAGGCACGGCTTTGTGGCCTGCTGGCGCGCGCCGCTGGCAGTGCCGGTATGGCCGGTGGGCAGGCGATTGACCTTGCGAGCGTGGGGCAGCCGCTCGACGAACGCGCGCTGCGCCAAATGCACCAACAAAAAACCGGTGCGCTGCTCTTGGCCAGCGTGGTGATGGGTGCGCAGTGCGGCGCAGCCAGTGCGCAAGCGCTGGACGCCCTTCAGTCCTATGGTGAGGCCTTGGGCTTGGCGTTCCAGGTGGTTGACGACATCCTGGATGTGACTGCCGACTCCGCCACCTTGGGAAAAACCGCCGGTAAAGATGCCCAAAGCAACAAGCCCACCTACGTTGCACTCATGGGTTTGGAGCGCTGTCAGTCGCTTGCGCAGGCCCTGCTGAAGGAATCCCTGCAGGCTCTAGAGCGCAGCGGCTTGCCAGACACCCTGGCCTTGCGCCAACTGGCAGACATGGTGGTGTGCCGCACCCGCTAGCGCGCGGCAGACCAAGATTTTGAAGACAGAGAAACCGCGATGCCCAATACGCCCTATCCCTTGCTGGAAACCGTCAACGACCCGTCCGACTTGCGACGCCTCTCGCGCAACCAACTGCCCGCGCTGGCGGAGCAGTTGCGTGCGTTCTTGCTGGATTCGGTTTCCAAAACTGGCGGGCACCTGAGCTCCAACCTGGGAACCGTGGAGTTGACGGTCGCCTTGCATTACGTATTCAACACGCCACACGACCGTCTGGTGTGGGATGTGGGCCACCAAACCTACCCCCACAAAATCCTCACCGGCCGGCGCCAGCGCATGGGCTCCCTGCGCCAGCTGGGGGGACTTAGTGGCTTTCCGCAGCGCACCGAAAGCGAATTCGATACCTTTGGAACGGCCCACTCAAGCACCTCCATTTCTGCGGCGCTGGGCATGGCCATGGGCGCCAAAATTCGGGGCGATTCGCGCCATGCTGTGGCCATCATTGGCGATGGTGCGCTCACCGCCGGAATGGCCTTCGAGGCACTCAACAACGGCGGCATTGCAGACTGTAACTTGCTGGTGATACTCAATGACAACGACATGAGCATCAGCCCGCCGGTGGGCGCACTCAACCGCTATTTGGCCCAGTTGATGAGCGGGCACTTTTATTCCGCTGCGAAAAATGTTGGCAAGACCGTTCTCAAGGGCGCGCCCCCCCTGTTTGAGTTGGCAAAACGCCTCGAAGAGCAGGCCAAGGGCTTGGTGGTGCCGGCCACCTTGTTCGAGAAATTTGGCTTTAACTACATCGGCCCCATTAACGGCCACGATCTCGACTCGCTGCTGCCCACCCTGGAGAACATTCGCCAGCTCAAAGGCCCGCAGTTTCTGCACGTGGTCACCAAGAAGGGCCAAGGCTACAAGAACGCCGAGGCCGATCCGGTGGCCTACCACGGCCCTGGCAAGTTTGATCCCCAGGTCGGCCTGCAAAAGCCCCAGGTGGCTCCCAAGACCACCTTTACCCAGGTGTTTGGACAGTGGCTGTGCGACATGGCCGCAGCCGACCCACGGCTGGTGGGCATCACCCCTGCCATGCGCGAGGGTTCGGGGCTGGTTGAGTTCGAAAAGCGCTTCCCCGACCGCTACTTTGACGTAGGCATTGCAGAGCAACACGCGGTCACTTTTGCTGCTGGATTGGCCACCGAAGGGCTCAAGCCGGTGGTGGCGATTTACTCCACGTTTTTGCAACGGGCCTACGACCAGCTCATTCACGATGTCGCAATTCAAAACCTGCCGGTGGTGTTTGCGCTCGACCGCGCTGGCCTGGTGGGTGCCGATGGCGCCACCCATGCGGGGGCCTATGACATCCCATTTTTGCGTTGCATCCCCAATGTCAGCGTGGCGTGCCCCGCCGACGAAAACGAGTGCCGCCAGTTGCTCAGCACGGCCTTTGCCCAAAACCACCCGGTGGCCGTGCGCTATCCGCGCGGTGCGGGTGCCGGGGTTGCCACCACGCCCGATTTGCAGGGCCTGCCGTTTGGCAAGGGTGAGCTTCGCTTGCAAGGCAGCGGTGTGGCCATTCTTGCGTTTGGCACCTTGCTCTACCCGGCACTGGAAGCAGCGGCTGACCTTGGGATAACCGTGGTCAACATGCGCTGGGCCAAGCCGCTGGATACCGCGTTGTTGCTGCAAGTTGCCCAGTCCCATGCGGCCTTGGTGACGCTGGAAGAGGGCGCCACCATGGGCGGCGCTGGCAGTGCCGTTTGCGAGGCGCTCAACGCGGCAGGCGTGGTCAAGCCGGTGTTGCAGCTTGGCTTGGGCGATACCTTCATCGAACACGGTGACCCTGCCAAGTTGTTGGCCATGCAGGGCCTGGATGCGGCGGGCATCCGGGCGTCGATCGGGCAGCGCTTTGGCGACCTGTTGCCCGGCGCCGGTGCAGACGGCTCAATGCGCTAGATCAAGTAAGCGGCAAATAGGGGTTTTAGAGGGAAAACCCCCACGGAAGCGGCACGGCGGCTTCCTACAATTCGGCTTGCTTTGTTGCACCGCCTGCACTCTGGTGATCCCAGGGCTGTGGGTTTGTTTTTATCTCACACATTGGAGTACCCAGAATGGATCGTCGTTCAATACTTAAAAACGCTGGTATCGCAGGCGTGCTGGCTGCAGGTGTCGCACCAGCCGTGCATGCGCAAGCCGCGCTGCGCTGGCGCCTCGCCTCCAGCTTCCCCAAGGCCTTGGATACCATTTTTGGCGCTGCCGATACCTTCGCCAAAAAGGTTGGCGAAATGTCGGGTGGAAAGTTCGTTATCACCACCCACGCTGGTGGCGAGCTCATGCCGGCCTTTGGCGTGGTGGACGGCGTACAAAACGGCACGGTCGAAATGGCCCACACAGCGCCGTATTACTTCTTCGGCAAGGACGAAACGTTCGCGCTGGGTTGCGCGGTTCCGTTTGGACTCAACAGCCGCCAAATGACGGCTTGGATGTACGAAGGCAACGGCGGCAAGCTCATGCGTGAGTTCTATGCCAAGTACAACATTGTGAACTTCCCGATGGGCAACACCGGCGCACAGATGGGCGGCTGGTACCGCAAAGAAATCAAGTCGGCCAAGGACATCAAGGGCCTCAAGTTCCGCGTGGGTGGCTTTGCCGGCAAGGTCATTGAGCGCATGGGCGGCGTGCCCCAGAACATCCCCGGTGGAGAAATCTACACCGCCTTGGAAAAAGGCACGATCGACGCTGCCGAGTGGGTGGGTCCGTACGATGATTTGAAGCTGGGCTTTGCCAAGGTTGCTCCTTTCTACTACTTCCCCGGATGGTGGGAAGGTGGCCCGCAGCTCGACCTGTATGTCAACGACAAGGCTTTCGCCAGCTTGTCTCCCGAGAACAAGGCCATTGTTGAAGCGGCTGCCGCTTACGCCCACACCGAAATGCAAGCCAAGTACGACGCCAAGAATCCGGCGGCTTTGCGCCAGATCGTGGGCCAAAAAGTGAAGGTTCTGCCTTTCCCCAAGGACGTGATGGATCTGGCCTTCAAGGAGTCCATGGCCCTGTACGCAGAAATCAGCGCCAAAAATCCGAACTGGAAAAAGGTGTACGACGACTACGCCCAGTTCCGCAAGGACTCCAACCTGTGGTTCCGCTTCACCGAAGCGCGCTTTGACAACTTCATGCAAGCGCAAAGGAACCTGTAAGCAGGTCTGCCGTGTTGCCGGTGTTCGCAAGACACCGGTAGCCAAGAAAAAGCCCCGCACTGCGGGGCTTTTTTGTTGGGGTGTAAAGGCCCTTGGGCCCGCGCTTGCTACTTCTTTTTCTCTTGCTTTGCCGCGTCTTCTAGCAAAGCCTTCATTGGGTCGTCCTCTTCGGCTTGCGCGCCATCTTTGTCCGCCTCGCCCTCCTTAAGAGGATCTGCGTCGGAGGCAGGATCGGCAGGCCCGTCGGCTGCGGGTATGTCAAGCTGCTGCATGATCTGGTCCGCGTTGAGGGTTTCCTGCTTCTCGATGCCGCCCGTCACCAAGGTGGGGAAGACAATTACCGCCACAACCATGATCAGTTGCAAGATGATGAAGGCGATGGAGCCCTTGTAAATCTCGGTGGTCTTGACCGATGGAATCAGCTTGCCGGTGACCCGGTCTTTGTAGTCAAACTTGGCTGCTACGCTGCGCAAGTAGAAGAGCGCGAAGCCAAACGGTGGCGTCAGGAACGAGGTCTGCAGGTTCATGGCGATGATCACGCCGAACCAAATCATGGCCTGGTCGGGGGTCATACCTGGCACCAAGCCGGGCAGAATTTTTTCGGCCACGGGTGCCAACAGCGGCACCACGATAAAGGCGATTTCGAAGAAGTCGATGAAGCATCCCAAGATGAACACAAGGATGTTCACCACGACCAAAAAGCCCCACGCCCCCCCCGGAATTTTGTCAAAGAGGTGTTCCACCCAGATGTGGCCGTCGGCCGCATTGAAGGTGAAGCTAAACACCGTCGAGCCGATCAGGATGAACAGCACGAACGAGGCCAGCTTGGCGGTGTTTTCCAGCGCTTGCTTCAGCAGTGGCATGCTCAAGCGGCGCTTGCCGGTGGCAAGAATCAGCGCACCCAAAGCGCCCATGGCGCCGCCTTCGGTCGGTGTTGCAACTCCCAAAAAGATGGTGCCGAGCACCAAGAAAATCAGGATCAGCGGCGGCATCAGCACAAAAGTGACTTGCTCAGCCAAACGCGACAGCAGCTTAAGGCCAGTGACCTTGTTGATGACGGCCAGTGCCAGGCCGGTCAGCGACGCCAGCGTGAGCGACAGGATGACGATTTCATCGCCGGCTGAAGGTGTAGCCCGCTCCAGCCATTGGGTCAACAGACCATCGTGCACTTGCGCCCAAGCGTAGCCCACTCCAGCGCACACCAGCACCAGCACCAAGAGCGAGCGGTGCCCGGAGGCGCCGTTGTCTTCTTTGTACAGCAAGGCCTCGGGCGGCAGCGCGGGCACCATGGCGGGCTTGAACACAGCCACCGCCACCACAAACGAGATGTACAGGCCCACCAGCATCAAGCCGGGAATCAGCGCACCTGCGTACATATCGCCGACCGAGCGGCCCAGCTGGTCGGCCAGCACGATCAGCACCAGCGAGGGTGGAATCGCCTGCGCCAGCGTGCCCGACGCGGTAATGGTGCCGGTGGCGATGGTGCGGCTGTAGCCGTAGCGCAGCATGACGGGCAGGGAAATCAGGCCCATCGAAATCACCGCAGCAGCGACGACGCCGGTGGTGGCTGCCAGCAGCGCGCCGACCAAAATCACCGCAATCGCCACGCCGCCACGCACCGGGCCAAACACCTGGCCCACGGTTTCCAACAGGTCTTCGGCCATGCCTGAGCGTTCTAGGATGATCCCCATAAACGTAAAGAATGGGATAGCCAGCAAGGTGTCGTTCTGCATGATGCCGAAGATCCGCAGCGGCAGAGCTTGGAACATGGCAGCAGGGAAGATGCCCGCTTCAATGCCGATAAACCCAAACGCCAGGCCCGTGGCGGCCAGTCCGAAGGCGACCGGAAAGCCGGTCAGCAGCAGCAAAAACAAGCCGATAAACATCAAGGGCACAAACTGCTGTGCCAAGAAGGTGGTTTGCATTATTTGTCTCCAGCCAGCATTTGGGCAGCCTTGGCTTCAAGGGCTTCAAGGTGTTTTTGTTCGTCGGATTTGGCCTCTTCGCTGCTAAGTACGTCGGGGCCCTTGCCGGTTAGGAATGCCAAACGTTTGATCAGTTCGGAGACGCCTTGCAACATAAGCAGTGCAAAGCCCGCAGGAATCAATGCGTAGGCGGGCCAACGGATCAGGCCACCGGCGTTTTGCGACATCTCACCGCTGGTGTAGGCCTGCATGAAGAACGGCCAGCCCAGTGCGATGGTGATGATGCAAAACGGAAACAGCACCAGCAAAATGCCCAGCACATCAATCCAGTTGCGGGCCCTGTCGCTGAGCTTGGTAGAAACAAAGTCAATCCGCACATGGGAGTTCTTGAGCAGCCCATAGCCAGCGCCCAGCAAAAAGACAGCGGCGAAAAGGTACCACTGGATTTCCAAGAGGCCGTTGGAGCTGCTGTTGAATGCCTTGCGTACCAGTGCATTGCCGGCACTGATGAGCGTGGTCGCCAAAATGAGCCACATGGTGATTTTTCCGACCCAGGTACTGAGCCGATCAATCCAGCGAGAGAAAGAAAGTAGTGCTGTCATGGTGATGGTGCCTGGGGTATTGTTTTGGATCCGTGTGTAAAGCGCAGCTGCTGGTTTCGAAAGGGCAGAGTTTAATGCCTGGCCGAATGCGCAACTGCTGTGCAAACCCTGACGCTCAGGGCCGAAAACCCAGCAGAAATGCAGCGCTGCGCAGGCCCGCGACGGTCAGCACCAGTGACCCCAGCAAGTGCAAGCCGCAGGTGCCCAAGGCCAGTGCGTAGCGCTGCTGTACCAACATGGCGACCACCTCGGCCGAAAACGTAGAGAAGGTGGTCAGTGCGCCCAGAAATCCGGTGACCAAGGCCAAGCGCCAGGCGGGGTCGAGATGGGGCATGGCTTGGAAAACCGCCAGGCAAACACCCACCAAGTAGCCGCCCACCCAGTTGGCCGCCAGCGTGCCCCAGGCCACCGACATGGCACTGGCCGCGGCCGCGGTGTTGAGCCAAATACCAAGTTGCCAGCGCAGCAATGCCCCGGCGCTGGCGCCAAGGCAAATGGCCAGCACGGTCTGCATCAAGGTGCTTTGACAGGCGCTGGGCCGGCAGAGGGGCGGGCATTTGTCTTGGGGTTCGCAGGGGCCCCGTCCGCGTTGGTGGCCGCATCAAACGGCACACCATTGACCGTCAGGCCGTTGCTTGACAGCTTGCGCGCCGTGGCAGAACGGATGCCGGGTACCCTGCGCATCAGCTCGGCCCAGTCCGCAAACGGGCCCTGGCTGCGTGCATCAAGAATGCGCGCGGTGCTGGCTGGCCCCAAGCCGTTGATGCTGTCAAGCTCGGCCTCGTTGGCGGTGTTGGCATCGACCGCCGCGTGCGCACAGGCTGCACACCAGCACAGCAGCAGTCCGATCAGGTGTTTCATGGTTTTAGCTTTGCCGGGTAAGCCACTGCACGTACTTTTCGACCCCGGTTTGCACGTCCACAAACTGGTGGTTGCAACCGGCGCTGCGCAAGGCGCCCAGGTCGGCCTGGGTGTAGCACTGGTACTTGCCGCGCAATGCGTCGGGGAAGTCGACGTACTCCACCAGACCTTGCGCTGCAATGGCCTCTAGCGCCAGCGCGTGCTTGCCCTCCAAGCCGCGCATGGCGTTGACCAGCGCGCTGGCCACATCATTGAACGGCTGGGCCCGGCCTGAGCCGAGGTTGAAGATGCCGCTGGCACCG
>JBIIZY010000238.1:0-3516 GCA_044346035.1 Rhodoferax sp.
CCATCGTTCCCAACCGCGGGCTGATTACCGACCGCAATGGCGTTGTGCTGGCCAGCAACTACTCGGCGTACACGTTGGAGATCACCCCCTCCAAGGCCGGCCCGCTGGACCAGACGCTGGATGCGCTCTCGCAGGTCGTCGAGATCACGCCACGTGAACGCAGGCGCTTCAAGAAGTTGCTCGAAGAGTCGCGCAACTTTGAGTCCCTGCCGATCCGCACCCGCTTGAGCGATGCCGAGGTGGCCCGCTTTGCGGCGCAGCGTTTTCGCTTTCCCGGTGTGGAAATCAAGGCGCGGCTGTTTCGCAACTACCCGTACGGCGAACTGGCAAGCCATGTGATTGGCTACATCGGACGCATCAACCAGGCAGAAAAAGAAAGAATCGACGAAAGCGAAGACCAGGCCAATTACCGGGGCACCGAGTACATCGGCAAGCTTGGTGTGGAGCAGAGTTTTGAGAGCCAGTTGCATGGCACGACCGGCGTGGAGCAGATCGAAACTTCGGCTGGCGGGCGCGCCACCCGCAAGCTGGCCAGTACCCCAGCCACGCCCGGCAACGGGGTGGTGCTGTCCATCGACATCAAGCTGCAAAAGCTCATTGAAGAGATGTATGGCGAGCGCCGTGGTGCGCTGGTGGCACTGGACCCCAAGACCGGCGAGGTGCTGGCGTTTGTGAGCAAACCCACGTTTGACGCCAACCTGTTCGTCGAGGGCATTGACCAAGAAAACTGGCAAATGCTCAATGGCTCGCCTGACAAGCCGCTGCTCAACCGCGCGCTGCGCGGCACCTACCCGCCGGGCTCAACCTACAAGCCTTTCATGGCGTTGGCGGCGTTGGAGACTGGCAAGCGCAATGCCACAACGTTGATCAACGACCCCGGCTTCTACATGTTTGGCGGCCACCGCTTTGGCAGCCCGGAGAACGAGCGCGGCGGCATCATGGACATGCACCGTGCCATCGTCGAGTCCAGCAACGCCTACTTCTACTCGCTGGCCAACGAACTCGGTGTGGATGCGATGCACGACTTCATGAAGCCGCTGGGTTTTGGTCAGATCACCGGTATCGATCTGGTGGGCGAAGTGCGTGGCATTTTGCCCAGCCAAGAGTGGAAGCGCAGGTACTACAAGCGCCCCGAACAACAAAGGTGGTACGCCGGAGAAACCATTTCGCTGGGCATTGGCCAGGGCTACAACACCTTCACCATGCTGCAGCTGGCGCAGGCCATGGCCACGGTGGCCAACCACGGCATTCGGCGCCAGCCGCAGCTCGTCACCGCCATTGAAGATGCCACCACCCGCAGCCGCACCGTGCTGCCAGCGGCACCCCCGGTGGACCTGGGCTACAAGCCCGAGCACCTGGACACCATCCGCAAAGCCATGGTGGACGTGACCCAGGTGGGCACCTCGGCGCGCGTGTTTGCCGGGGCCGCATACACCAGCGGCGGCAAGACCGGCACCGCACAGGCCGTGGGCCTGGGCAAGAACGAGAAGTACAACGCCGCCAAGATGGAGGAGCATCTGCGTGACCACTCGCTGTACGTGGCCTTTGCACCGGCGGAAGAGCCCACGATCGCGTTGGCGGTCATCGTGGAAAACGCCGGTTTCGGTTCGGCGTCGGCTGCGCCAATCGCCCGGCGGGTGTTCGACTACTGGCTGCTGGGCCAGTACCCCAACGAGCAAGACCTGCTGGCCGTCAGCAAAGGCCAAGCCGGTGCGCCGCTGGGCAAACCCCGTTTGGCCAGCGAGGTGCCCTTGCTTGGTTCGGCACCGGCCGATCCTTTGGTGCCGCCCCTAGACGCCGCCTCCGCCGCCTCTACCGCAACCCCGCAGTCCGCTACTGCAACCCCGAAGCCTGCTGCGCAAGCGCTTGCGGTGCGGTCGCCCCCGGCGGGCATGCGCTAAGGCGGCTGCCGCTGGCTTCAGCGCAAAAACGCGTCGTAGGCGGTTTTGCAAATCAGTGCTGACACCACCAGCAAAAACGCGCCGCGCACAAAACCCGTGCCGTGCTTGAGTGCCATGTGGGTACCTAGCAGGCTCCCCACCACATTGGCCACCGCCATGACCACCGCGAAGTGCCACCACACATGGCCTTTGAACGAAAACAACATGAGCGCGGACAGGTTGGTGGCGGTGTTAAGCAGCTTGGCCGACGCCGACGCATGGAGGAAGTCGTAGCCCAGCAAGCGCACGATCAAGAACACGAAAAAGCTGCCGGTGCCTGGTCCAAAAAAGCCGTCGTAAAACCCCACCACGGCGCCAATGCCACAGGCCACCGCCACCTCCGAGCCGCCCGCAAAGCGCGGCGCGTGGTGGCGCCCCAGTTCCTTCTTGGCCAGTGTGTAAATGAGCACCGCCACCAGCAGCACCGGCATGAACTTGCGCAAAAAATCCGGTGACACCTGGGTTACCAGCCAGGCGCCCCCCAGCGATGCAACAAAGCCAGCGGCTGCGGCTGGCAGCAAGGCCTGCCATGGCAAGGTGACCCGGCGGCCGTATTGCAACGTGGCCATTGCGGTGCCCCAAATCGAGGTGGCTTTGTTGGTGCCCAACAGCGTTGCAGGGGCCGCGCTGGGGAAGGTGGCAAACAGTGCGGGCATCAAAATCAGGCCGCCGCCGCCCACGATCGAGTCCACAAAACCGGCCAGCAGCGAGGCCAGCGAGACAACAAGCAATTCCATCGTTGGATTGTCGCACCCGGGTTTGCGGTGTCGGGTGCGACCCAAGAGCCACAAAAAGAGCCACAAAAAGAGCCATAAAAAAAGCACCGGGGTGTCCGGTGCTTTTGGAGCAGCAAATCGGGTTGCTGCTGTAGTTGTTGTGGGCCGCAATGCGGCTTTGGTCCTCGGCGTCTACTTCAAGTTTCTCGTCGCGGTTGCGTCGCAGCTGCCTGCTTGGATGAGAAGGGCCCCAATGTAGTCGTCGCGTGGGTGACGGCGTATCCGGATTAACCCTTTCGGGCTAACCCTAGTGGGCGCGCGGCCACTCCTCAGCGTCGTGCCAGCGCATCCTCTGCGATCCATTGCGCGGCCCTCTCGGCCACCATCAGGGTGGGTGCGTTGGTGTTGCCGCTGGTGATCTGCGGCATCACCCCAGCGTCGACCACACGCAGCCCGGCCACACCGCGCACCTTCAGTCGCGCGTTGACCACCGCCATCGGGTCGCTCTGCGGCCCCGCAGTGCGGCCCATGGCGGTGGTGCCCACGGGGTGGAAGATGGTGGTGGCGATGTCGCCTGCCATTTGGGCCAGTTCCGCATCGGTCTGGAATGTGGTGCCAGGTTTGATTTCTTGCGGCGCGTACTTTTGCAAGGCCGGTTGCGCCACGATGCGCCGGGTGGTGCGCAGCGAATCTGCCGCGATTTTGCGGTCGGCTTCGGTGCTGAGGTAGTTGGGTGCAATCGCTGGTGCGGCGGCAAAGTCGGGCGACTTCAGGCGCACCGTGCCCCTGCTCGTGGGGTTGAGGTTGCACACGCTGGCGGTGAAGGCGTCAAAGGTGTGCAGGGGCTCGCCGAAGGCGTC
>JBIIZY010000239.1:0-3515 GCA_044346035.1 Rhodoferax sp.
GCACGCCCCACCATTACTGCGTCCGCGCCGGTGGCGCGCAGCACGTCGCGTGCTTTTTCGGGGCTGTCAATATCGCCATTGGCCACCACCGGGATGCGCAGCGCGGCCTTCACCGCAGCGATGGTGTCGTACTCGGCCGCGCCGCCGTAGCCTTGCTCTCGTGTGCGGCCATGCACTGTCACCATCTGCACCCCTGCCTCTTGCGCAGCGCGGGCCAGCGCCACCGCATTCTTGTGCGACTGGCACCACCCGGTACGCATCTTCAAGGTCACTGGCACATTGCGCGCAGCGCAGGTTTTCACCACGGCCTGCACGATGGAAAGGGCCAAAGCTTCGTCTTGCATGAGCGCCGAGCCGGCCCATTTGTTGCACACCTTTTTGGCGGGGCAACCCATGTTGATGTCAATAATCTGCGCACCACGGTCCATGTTGTAGGCCGCAGCATCGGCCATCATCTGCGCGTCGGTACCAGCGATCTGGACCGCGATCGGACCAGGTTCGCCCTCGTGGTTGGCACGGCGCGAAGTCTTCAAGGTGTTCCAGAGTTCGGGGCGTGAGGTCACCATTTCACTGACCGCATAACCGGCACCCAGGCGCTTGCAGAGCTGCCGAAACGGCCGGTCCGTCACCCCCGCCATAGGGGCCACAAACAGCGAATTCGCCAACGCAAACGGGCCCAACAACATGGTAGAAAAGTAGGAAAAATGGTAGGCCGCATGCGCGACGCACGCGGGGCCGCGCATTCTAGCTGCCCATAATTTCAGCAATTGAAATGGGCAACCCGGCGCGCAGAAAAGGGCGTGACAACGCTCAGGACGCGACTGCGGTGTGGTACCCAGTGCTCCGGCGCCGTGCCACTGCGCTGCGCTACCGACCAGTGCAGCACCGTAAAGCGGCGCTGCACGGAGGCTGCACCGCGTCGTTCATCGCGCTTGTGGTCGCACAACGTCGCGTAGCCCGCTTTCTATACTTAGCGCAACCCACCATGGAAACCTGGATCGATCACCTGCTCTCACTGCTGGCCCTGCCGCAGTACAGCCTGCCCGGCGTGTTTGTGGTGGCTTTTGTTTCGGCCACGCTGTTGCCTATGGGGTCAGAACCCGCGGTGTATGGGCTGGTGCGGCTCAACCCCGACATGCTGTGGCAGGTCATTGCGGTGGCCACTGCGGGCAACACGCTGGGCGGTGCAGTGGATTGGTGGCTGGGCTACGGCGCGCACCGGGTTGCCGACAAATACCAACGCTCGTCGGTGCACATCCGAGCGCTCGATTGGCTCAACCGGCTTGGGCCCAAAGCCTGCTTGCTGGCGTGGCTGCCGCTGGTGGGCGATCCACTGTGTGCAGTGGCAGGTTGGCTCAAGTTGCCGTTTTGGCCTTGCGTGTTCTACATGGCCATCGGGAAGTTCTTGCGCTATGTTTTCATGACCGCTGTGCTGCTGGGTGTTTTTGGCTAACTTGGCTGCCCGGGCGCTCCGACGCACCCATCCACGCACGTCAACGCAGCAACACCAAAGCAGTTCCCAGCACGGTCAGACCCGCGCCCAACCAGGCACCGCGTGCGGGCGCGCGGCCCATACGCATCCACAACAAGGGCAGCACCAACACCGGTGTGACCGAAGACAAAATTCCCACCGTGCCCACATCGCCGTGTTGCAAGGCAAGCATGATCAGGCCCATACCAACGCCCATACCAATCAGGCCCACCCAGGCCACCTGCAGCACCACAGCGCGGGTCGGCGCGGCGTGCGCTCTGGCTGGCGCAAAGCCAGACCACAACAGCAGGTACTGCGCAACGCAGGTGGCGCTGACGCGCACGGCGGTAGCCGCCACCGGGTCTACCCCTGTAGCCATCACCGGCTTGGCAATCAAAGAACCCAGGGCCTGACAGAAGGCCGCCAGCAGGCCCAAAGCCACACCCCAAACCAAGCTGCCGCGGTTGGCCTCCCAGGCGTGCGCATCGTCTTTGTGGCGCCCCAACACAATGGCCGCCATCACACCCGCTACCACCAGCGCGGCGCCCAAGATGGCCTGCGAACCCATGCGCTCACCGAGCACCCCAAAACCCAGCAGCGCACTAAAGATGGCGTGGGTGGCAAACAGTACGCCAGTGCGGCGCGGCCCCAGGCGGTTCATGGCCGCAAACAACGCGGTGTCACCTACAAAAATGCCAACCAAGCCACTGAGCGCCATGGTGGCAAGCTGCCCCGAATCCAGACCACGCCACGTGCCCATAAGCAGCACCACTGGCCACAACATGCCCAGCACCAAGAGCATGCGCAAGCGGGTGAACGCAAAGGCGCCCAAATGGCGCGAGGGGTTGGCCGACAACACGCTGGTGACAGCCCAGCACGCCGCTGCACCCAGCGCCAGCAGGTCGTAGGCCGAGGTCAGCACAGCGCTGGCGCAGCGCGGCGCATCAGCTGCTGAACAAGAAGTTCATGACATCGCCGTCCTTGACCACGTACTCCTTGCCCTCGGCGCGCATCTTGCCGGCGTCTTTGGCGCCTTGTTCGCCTTTGAAAGCAATGAAGTCTTCAAACGCGATGGTCTGGGCGCGGATGTAGCCCTTCTCAAAATCGGTGTGGATCACACCGGCAGCCTGCGGGCCGGTGTCGCCGACGTGGATGGTCCAGGCGCGCACCTCTTTGACGCCTGCGGTGAAGTAGGTCTGCAAGCCCAACAGCTTGAAGGCGGCGCGAATCAGGCGGTTCAGACCCGGTTCGGTCTGGCCGAGTTCCTGCAAAAACAGCAGGCGGTCTTCGTCTCCCATTTCCGCCATGTCGGCCTCTAACTTGGCGCAAATCGCAACCACCGGCGCGTTTTGGGCGGCCGCGAATGCACTGAGGCGGTCGAGCATGGGGTTGTTCTGAAAACCATCCTCAGACACGTTTGCCACAAACATGGCGGGCTTGGCGGTGATCAAAAAAAACTGTTTGAGCTGGCGACTCTCTTCCTTGTCGAACCCAATGGTGCGCACCGGCTTGGCTTCGTTCAAGGCACCTTGGCAGCGCTCCAAAATAGACACCAGCTTGGCCGCCTCCTTGTCGCCCGAGCGGGCCAGCTTGGTCACGCGCTGCAAGGCCTTCTCCACGGCGGCCAGATCGGCCAGGCACAGTTCAGTTTGGATAACCTCGATGTCGGCAATTGGGTCCACCTTGCCGGCCACGTGGATTACGTTGTCGTCTTCAAAACAGCGCACCACGTTGATGGTGGCATCGGTCTCGCGGATGTGTGAAAGAAACTTGTTGCCCAAGCCCTCACCGGTACTGGCGCCGGCCACCAGACCGGCAATATCCACAAACTCGACGATGGCAGGCACGATGCGCTCGGGTTCGACGATCTGGGCCAGTTGCTGCAAGCGCGGGTCGGGCAATTCGACAATACCCACATTGGGCTCGATGGTGCAAAACGGGTAGTTTTCTGCGGCAATACCAGCCTTGGTGAGCGCATTGAACAAGGTCGATTTTCCGACGTTGGGCAAGCCCACGATGCCACATTTCAAGCTCATGCAAGGTC
>JBIIZY010000082.1:0-11778 GCA_044346035.1 Rhodoferax sp.
CAAGGACGAGCTGGTCAATGGGTTCGTCCTGGAAGGCACTGAAGGCGGCGCGCAGTGGCGCCTCTGCGGAATCGACGTGGGCATTGAACAGCAAGTAGCCCCACTTCACGCCCAGGCTGTCTGTTAACACCTTGTGCTCGGCCTGGGGCAGCGTCACGTTAGCAGCCACCAAACTAACGGTGGTGGTGCCCGTACTGCCCAGAGGGCGAATGGTGAATGAGCCGGTCACAGGGTAGCTCGGGTTGAGGAGCAGGTTCACGGTGTTTTGGACCGAGGCAATGGTGCTGTTGATGTCGTTGCCATTGACGCTCAGGATTTCATCGCCACGCTGAACACCTGCCGACGCTGCAAAGTCCGGCTGCGTAGAAGGAAAAACGTAAGAGACCCACACGCGGCGCGCAGCACCCGTGCCTTGCGAAGTCAACTGCCATCCATAGCCCAGAGAGTCGCCTTCTTGGCGCTGGTTCCATGACCAAGTCGATGTAACGAAGCTGAACTTATCGACCCGTTGGCCGTTTGGGGTCAGTAAGGGGGTTCGCAAGTCGTTGAAATAATTGGTGATCGAATCGCCGAAGTTGCTGAACGCCGACGCATTGGTGGACACGTTGTAACTGGCCGCGTTGGGGTCGAGGTCCGGAACGTCTCGGTACCACAGGTAGCGTTCATCAAAATAGGCCTTAACCCACTTGCGCTCGTCGGCCAGCGTACCGACCCTGGTGGGGGGGTTCACATCGAACCGCAGCGTGTTTTCAACAGCGCACACCTGCGCCAACTGACTCGCCGAGGTCGCGCTGGCACCGGCGCCCGTGTTGGTCCCCCCACCACCGCCACCACCACACCCGACAAGCGCCAGCGCCACGAGCGCACCCATTGATACCGCCTTCATGCATCCCCCTGTGTCTATAAATTTGCGCAACGGCATTTGCGGGCCGGTCGCGTCGAAACAGTTTAGCCAGCACGAAAACGTTATGTGCAAGAATTTTGGCGATGATCTTCCCCCAACCAACTCCCATCGCACTACGCCCGACCAAGCGTGCCACCCTGTTGTGCAGGGCTGGCGTGTTGGTCCCTGCGCTTCTATTGCACTGCGGTGCCCAGGCCAGTGGCGCACAACTTGCGCCGGTGCCACCGCCTCCCAACATGGAGGCGTTGATCGCTCGCCAAGCAGCGCAGCCCATGCCGCCCCAGCCGGAGAAAGCCGCAGCCCAGCCCAAGGAAGTGGCAGCAGACATCCCAGCACCCAAGCCCACTGCCGCCGCCAGCTCCGCTGGTGGTTCCGCTGCAGCAGTTGTAACTGGGACCACAGCCACCACAGCTACCACAGCTACCACAGCTACCACAGCCACCACAGCCACCACAGCCACCACAGCCACCACAGCTACTACAGCTACCACAGCTACCACAGCCACCACAGCTACCACAGCTACCACAGCTACCACAGCCACCACAGCTACCACAGCGACTACCGCCACTGAGACTACCAACTCCATCCCGGTGCCGGTGCTACCACCGCCACCACCGCAGCCAGTACCACCTGCCAATGTGCTCGTGCCCACTGGCGCCAACTCTCCGGTTCCTGCACCCGAAAAGACACCCGCGCCAGCCGGCAGTGCGGCGCAAAACACCCAGGCAGTAGAAGCCACCGTTCGCGCCTGGGCTGCGGCGTGGTCTAACAAGGATGTCGGAAGCTACTTGGACTTTTATGCGCCCAATTTCGTACCGCCGGGTAAGCACAACCGCAGCCAATGGGAGCGGGAGCGGCGCGCGCGCATTCTAAAAAACAGCGCCATCGAAGTGCGTGTGAACCAGCTTGAGGTCCGGGTCGCGGGCGAGCACGCGGTAGCGCGGTTCCAGCAGGAGTACCGCGCGCCGACCTTGGTGGTCTCTAGCGCCAAGAAACTGCGGCTCTCCTTTGCATCGGGCCGCTGGCGCATCATCAAAGAAACTGTGATTCCCTAGACCAGCGCGATGCAAATGATCCGCGGGCTGAAGATGACCAGCGCGATGCAAATGACCCGGGCGCTGAAGATGACCGGCGCGCTGCAAGAAATCGATGCGCTGTAAGAAGTCCCGGCTCTTCGCGACAGACGCTCCCACCCGGCGCCCGGGTGGGAAACATCCGACACCCAAGGAGCCTGTTATGCAGATTCTTCGCAACGCCATCGCGCCCGCTTTGTGTTTTTTGGCAATGGCTGCATCGCCAGCGCATGCCAAGGAGCCTCCTGTTTACACCCCGCTCTTTGGCAAGGCCGCCGTCAGCGGCTACGACGCGGTTGCCTACTTCACCGAGGGCAAGCCAACCAAAGGGGACGCGAAATTCACGGTGAACCACAAGGGCGCCCAATGGCGCTTTGCCAGCGCTGAAAACCGCGACAAATTCCAATCCGCGCCCGAGCGCTACGCGCCCCAGTACGGCGGCTATTGCGCGTGGGCCGTAGCGCAAGGCTACACCGCATCGGCTGACCCCCTGCACTGGAAGATCGTCAACGGCAAGCTCTACCTGAACTACGACGCCAACGTCCAAAAGAAATGGGAAACCAACATCCCGGGCTTTGTGCAAGCGGCAGACGCAAACTGGCCATCGGTGCTGGAAAAATAAGCCCACCCTCGCCTTCGCCCGTACCCCCACAACAGGACCCCTGTGCAATACAAACACCACGCATCCCGCCGGCCCCTGCGACGGGTCTTTGGGCCCAACACCTTCATCGCCTTCGTATTCAACCGCTTGCAAACTGTTGCCAGCGGCGAGCACAGTGCGCTGGAACCCATCACGCTGGTGCGGGAGTTGTTGTTTTTGTCATCCCATACGGTGTACCACTTCGCACTGCTGGCGCCCCACTGCCGCGCCGCTGGTATCGAGCCGGAGCCGGACTTCGGCAAGGCGCCGACAACCCGCGCATTTGGGCGCATGGCCACAGCCTGAACCCATGTGCCTGATCGCGTGGTCTTGGCAACCGGGAGCGCAGGTGCCACTGGTGCTGGTGGCCAACCGCGACGAGTTTTACGACCGGCCCACACGTGCCATGCACTGGTGGGCTGGCGCGGACATTCTGGCAGGCCAAGACCTGCAGGCCGGCGGTAGCTGGCTGGGCCTGGGCCGCAGCGGCAGATTTGCTGCGCTAACCAACTTTCGCGCGCCCGAGCCCCCGCGCACCGACCTGCGCTCGCGTGGCGAGTTGGTAACGGGGTTTTTGCAAGGGCAAAGCACGCCAGCGGATTACCTGTCGGCACTGGGCAGCCGTTGCACCGACTACAACCCCTTCAACTTGTTGGTCAGTGACGGCAAGCAGTTCATGGGCATGGAGAGCCGCAGCGCGCGCGTGTTCTCCATCGAACCTGGGGTGGGCGCGGTCTCCAATGCCGACTTCAACACCCCTTGGCCCAAACTACGCCGCCTTACACAAGACCTGGCGCAGCACGTGGGCCACGGCGAATTGGACCCATCGGTGTGCTTCGGCATGCTGCAGCGGCGCGAGGTCGCCGACGACCAGCAGCTACCGCGCACCGGAATACCGCTGGAGCGCGAACGCGCGCTCTCCGCCGCCTTTATCCACACGCCCACCTACGGAACCCGCGCCAGCACCATCGTGCGCCAGACGCGCAGCGGCTGGCAGGTTTGGGAGCGCAGCTTCGATGCAACCGGCCAAGTAGGCGAACTGCACTTTAGCTACTGATGCCAAGGCGGTGCCGGCGCAGACACCCGGCGGCGCCCAGTGGGCGCCCAACAAGGCACAGGCGGCTTGGCTGCCGGCAGGGTCCTGCGGTGTGATGGAGCTGCACCCAAGGCGGTAGCGCGTACTGTGTGCGTGGGCGCAGCGGACCACGCCGCACCACCGCATGCTCAGCACCTGGGATATCTCCGCACGCCGCCATGGCGCGCCGAATCAATCCTGGGGGTCGTCGCCTGCGCCGTAGTTGCGCCAGTGGGCCATCGCGCCGCGCATGGTGAGTATTTGCCGCGCAAACTTCGGGCAGGCCTCGCAGATGGCCATGTGAAAACGCAAGGCCACCCGCTCAGCCAGCGGCAACCCACGGTCTTCCCTGGCGATAACCAGGGCCGTCACCTCCTTGCAGGTGCGTTGCAGCAGAAATTTCTTTTTGAACGCATTCATCGTGCGGTAAACCAGTTCAGTTCCAGGCACTCGCGCAGCCGCAAGCGGGCGCGGTGGAGTTGGACATAGAGGTTGGTCGGCGTGAGCGCCAGCGCCTTACATATCTCTTCGGTGGAGAGCTCCAGCCACTCGCGCATCAAAAAAAGCCTGGCCTGCACCGCAGGCAGCTTCTCCGTGCAGGCGTCCAATACGGCCAGGAACTGGCGGCTTTGAAGGTCCTGCTCGGGGTTGCCCCAGTCCGACGGTGTGTGCGCAAAGTGGCCATTCTGGGTGAAGGCGATGTACTCCAGCGGATCGGTGTGGTCGTCATCGCTGGCGTAGTCGGGCACCACCTCGCGCTGGCGCTGGCGCATCGAATCAATGATCTTGTGCTTCAAGATGCCCACCAACCAGGTCTTGAGCTGGGACCGCGCCTGGAAGGCAAGTGGTTTGGACAGCGCGGCCAGCACCGTCTCGGACACCGCGTCTTCGGCCCAGGTGTCGTTGCGCAACTGCAATCGCGCAAACCGCATCAGGTAGCCGCGCTGGGCGGCCACTTCGGATTCAAAGTCGGTGGGGGTGGGCGGTGGCATGGTCGGCTGTAGCGTCGGGACAGGTGTGGCGGTTGGGCGCAACAGTGTACCGACCAGCTGTTGCGGCCAGGCGGGGCCGCTTGGACTGCATGTGGCCCCCGCGGTTGCCCGCTGCGTTGGCGGTGCCGCTGCGGGTTTTGGTTATCTGCCAACCTTACCCCTCGCTTTGCAAAAACACACAACTCTATGAGGCAGTGAACCCTAAGGTTTTGTACTGCCAGCAGCGCGTGGCCCTTGTTCTGCAGCTTGCTGAAAGAACGCGATGCGTTCGGCGTCTCTGGGGTGCGAGGCAAAAGCAATGCCGAGCACGGACTCCTGGTTCGGCCGATCGCCACCTTGCTTGCGGTGCTGCTCCAACTTGTCGAACAGGGTCACCATGGCCAGCGGCGAAATGCCTGCGGCGTGCAGCACCTGCACAGCAAATGCATCGGCCTGGCGCTCGGCCTCGCGCGAATAGTGTGCATGGCCCAGCAGCAAAGGTACTGCGCCCAACAAGCCGCTGAAGTCGCCCAATGCCACCGCACTGACGGTGCCCAGCACGCCCGCTTGCACCAGCATGCGCATGCCATGGCGGTGCTTTAAATGGCCCAGTTCGTGGGCCAGCACCGCAACAAGTACCTCTGAATTGCCGTCGACGAGTTGCACCAACTGGTCGGTCATGACCATGGTGTCACCAGGCAGCGCAAAGGCGTTCGGTCCGATCTGGCTGTCCCGAAAAATCAGTTGCCAAGGTGGTACCTGCTGCGCGGGCAGTGCCTGGGTAACCTGCTGCCAGCTTTGCTGGAGCCGCTGCTGTTGGGCGGCGCTGAGCTTGCTGGGCCGCATCATCTGAGCGTCCAGCGCCACCAAAGACGACGCGCCCAGTGCGTGGTCTACGCTCGACGGTACGGCGGCGACCAGCGCATTGCTGAGCACCGGCAAGCCCCAGCCATAGGCAGCCGCCAGCGTACCGACCAACAGCACGGCGCTGACCAGCACCGAGCGCCAGCTTTGCTGCATTTTGACCACCAATGACTCGCGCGGTCCGTAGCAGGCAAGCCAAAGGTCCCACGCCGCAACATCGTCGGGCTGCACCGAGCCACCAGCCGAAAAGTGTGCCACGCGCGGTCCGTGCCGCACGCGCTCTGGCCACTGCACTTGGTCGATGGGGATGCGCACCTCCAGCCCCTGGGCGAACACGCGCAACTGGTCGTTGTGTCGGGTCAGGCGCGCCGCTACCGGCTTGCCTGAGCGGCCGTCAAAGTAGCGCACCGCGATATCCGGGGGGGCCGCGGCATCCACGCTGTCAGACCCCGATGTCGATGCCCAAGATGTCACCTGCGGCATCGCCTGCGGTATCCCCTTGCTTACCCAAAGCCGCCAGTACCAATTCGTCCGGCGAGAGTGAGAAGGCAACCGTCACCGCTTGCAAACGCATGCGCTGGGTTGCGACTGCTGCAAAGGGCCAGTACAAACCAAGGGTAAGCACCGTTAAGGCGAAGTTTTTCAGTGCCAGGCCCATCAAGCCCAGGGCCTCCAAGTCGCTTTGGAAGCGCACGTGGCTGCTGGCTGTGTTGCTCCAGACCAGGTTCTGAACCATGGCAACTGCAATGGCCTTGAAAGATGTCATCGCCGCCACCATCGGGGCGTACACACCAATCAACAACATGCCCATACCAAACCATGAGTTCCAAGGTGTCGGTGTCCCGCCAGTAAACAACACAGAAACGCCCAGCATCACCACGCCCATCACCACCAACAAGGAGACAAATCCGAGCGCGCCCAGCTTAAAAACCAACTTGTAGAAGCCCCACAGACGGACCCCAAACTGGCTTTGCTGCGTTGCCAGCACGTAGTGGTTGTGCTGGTACCTTTTCAAGTTCCAGAACAAAAGTGGCATGAGCACAACCGAGCCCAGAAACACCGCCAACATGAACGCCAGGCCAAGCCACACTGCCTGCCCCGTGATGGTGCCGCCTGCGCCCCCGGCCTGGGTAACTCCCCAGAACACACCAAAGCCAATCAACAGCACCACTGGCACCCAAAAAGGTGCCACCGCCTTGTAGGCACCAGGCAAGGCACCTGCGAATTGAAATCGCAATCCGCGCCAACTGGTATTGGCCAGACGAAACTGCATCGACGACTTCCACAAAGCCGGCCACAAGGCCGCCAGTAACACGAAGGCAAGTGCAGCGGCAATAGGCGAAACCTGTTGGGCTACCGAGTAGCTGGCAAACAGCGCCACCACCAACAAAAAGCCCTTGAGCATTTGCTTGGGGTCGCCATGAAAACCCAGTGGCTGACCATCGACCAGGGTGTTGCCGTAAAAATAACGCAGCCGCCGCACCTTGGCCCACGGGTAGTACAGGCCCAGGGTACACAGGGTCAACAGCAGGTTGACGATCCAGATACGGAAGTACTCGCTGCCCGAACCGGTGAACTCCAAGCGCACGCTGTGGGGCTGCGCCGCAGCCACGGGGGCTGCAGGCGAGTCCGCTGCTGCCCGCGAGGGGCCGTTTTCTTCTGTCATGTCACTCCCTTGATCTGCCTTTTTTCTTTTGTCTTGCTTCGCACCCAATCCGCTACTTGTACAGCACCTCCGGCAGCCACATGCCAATAGCTGGGAATTGGTAGAGCAAGAAGATGGCCAGCACCTGGATCGCCATGAAAGGCAGCATGCCGGCAAAAATTTGGTTGAGCGTGACATGCGGCGGGCTCACGCCCTTGAGGTAGAACGCGGCCATGGCCACCGGTGGGCTCAAGAACGCGGTCTGCAAATTCAATGCAACCATCAAGCCAAAGAACAGCGGGTCTATACCGAAGTGCGGCAGCAGCGGAATAAAGATCGGCATGAAGATCACGATGATCTCGGTCCATTCCAGCGGCCAGCCCAGCAAGAAGATCACCACCTGCGCCAGGATCATGAACTGCACCGGCGTCAGGTCCATGGACAGCACCCATTGGTTGATGAGTTCCTGGCCACCCAAGAGCGCAAACGCGGCCGAGAAGATGCTGGAGCCCACAAACAACCAGCACACCATGGCACTGGTTTTGGCGGTGAGGTACACCGACTCGCGCATCACCGTCATGTTGAGGCGGCGGTAGGCACCGGCCAGAAACAGTCCGCCCAGGGACCCCATGGCGGCGGCCTCGGTCGGCGTTGCCAAGCCAAATACGATGGTTCCCAACACCGCCAAAATCATGACGGCCAGCGGGAAAAACGACCCCAGCAGCATCTTAAAAATCTCCAGCCGGGTGAAGCTGAAGAACGCATAGAACAACACCAATGCGACCACGCAGCTGGCCAGCGCAATCCAGAAATTCAAGGGCGCGGGCAGCCGCTCGGGCGCGACGGTATCCGCGGCCGGTGCCGCAGCGGTTTGGGCTGCTGCCGCGGTGGTTCCGGAAGCTGTTGTGGCGTTGGCACCGGCGCTTTCGGTGGCAGTGGCTGCGCCACCAGATGCCGGCGTTGCGCCCTCGGATGCGCTTGCGCCTTCGGCACCAAGCGGCTTGGCCTCGTCCTCGGCAGGTGGCGTGCTCAGGCCGCCCTCCTCTTGGGGCGGGGCGGCGAGCCCACCCTCCTCCTCGGCGGACTCCTCGGTTTCGTCGAAGCTGGAGCCGCCCATGGCGACGACTTCCGCCCCCACGTCTTCCACCACTGGCGCGGTGATCTTGAAGTAAATGAAGCCCATGATGAGCGCCACCGCAATCGCCGGCAACAGGGCAATGCCCAAGTGGCTGAGCAAGTCCTTCATGGGCACTTGCGCGTTGCGCTTGCCCTTGATCGCGCCAATCAGGCCCGGCAGCACTTTGTTGCTGACATTGGCAGACACCTGCTCTGCAAACGCAGGTAGCGGCACGTGGCGGTCCGCCTCGGACATGGGCGGCGCCATGCTCGGTTTGATCTTGGCAATGATCACCACATACAGGATGTACAAGCCCGCCAGCATCAGCCCCGGAAAGAATGCGCCAGCGTAGAGCTTGACCACCGACACGCCGGCGGTGGCTCCGTACACGATCAGCATGACCGAGGGCGGAATCAAGATGCCTAGGCAACCGCCGGCAGTGATGGCACCGGCTGAGAGCTGCACGCTGTAACCCGCCCGCAGCATCGCCGGCAAAGCCAGCAAGCCCATCAGCGTGACCACGGCACCCACAATGCCAGTGGCCGTTGCAAAAATCGCGCAGGTGATGATGGTGGCAACCGCCAGCGAGCCCGGCACACGGGCGGTGGCCAGGTGCATGCTTTTGAACAGCTTTTCGATCAGGTTGGCGCGCTCAATCAGGTAGCCCATGAACACGAACAGCGGGATGGAAATCAGCACATCGTTGGACATGACCGAAAAGGTGCGCTGCACCATCAGATCCAGGGTTTGCTGCACCGCAAGGTCTGGGTTTTGGCTGCGGTACGCGATCCACGCGAACAACATGCCCATGCCCATCAGGGTAAAGGCGGTCGGAAAACCCAGCATGATGGCAACCACCACCAAAGCCAGCATCAAAAGACCCAGGTGGCCGTTGGTCATCTGGTCCACCGGGGGCAACAAAACGAAGGCGGCCAGAACCACCAAGGCCATGATCGTCAGGCCAAACCACACTTCTTTTTTCATTTGTGGCTCCCTTTGGGTTCGAGCACCAAGGCGTCTAGCTTGGCAATGTCTTCGTCTTTCACATGCACCATTTCTTTGAGTTTTTCCACATCAACTTCTTCCACATCTTCGCCACGCTTGGGCCACGCGCCGTTCTTGAGGCACACCATGCAGCGCACGATTTCCACCAGACCTTGCGCCAGCAGCAAAGCGCCCGCGATGGGAATGATGGTTTTGAAGGGGTACACCGGAGGACCATCGGCGGTGACGTTGGAGTGCTCATTGATCGCCCACGACTCCGCCGCAAAGTTGTAGCCCGCCCACGCCAGCGCGACCACGCCCGGAATGAAAAACAGCAGGTACAGGGTCAGGTCTAGACCAGCTTGTAAGCGCGGCGGAAAGAAGCCATACAGCACGTCCCCGCGCACATGGCCGTTCTTGGACAAGGTGTAGGCACCCGCCATCATGAACAGCGTGCCGTACATCATGCTCATCACGTCGAAGGCCCAAGGGTGCGGGCTGTCCAGCACATAGCGCGAGAACACCTCCCAAGAAATCATCAGGGTAAGGAAAAGAATCAGCCAAGAAAAAACCTGACCGATCAGTGTGCTGATCTTGTCAACCGTGAGAAGCAGTTTCTGCATAAGTGCGGCCCAGTAAAAAAATCAGCCCTCCAACGGGGGTTGGAGGGCTGCGGGTGGAAAACCCGAGGGGAATCAAGCCTTCTTCTTGGCTCCAAAGAAGTGGCTCACCGCCATGCGACGATTAACGTAGGTGTCTTGGTCCCACTTGACTGCGCGCTCGGCAAACGCCTTTTGCGACTCCACCACTTCCTTGAACAAGGGGTTCTCGGCAGACTTCTTGGCAAGAATGGCGTCCCACAACTTGAGCTGCTCTTGCAAGATGGAATCGGGCGTCTTGTAGAACTTGACCTTGTCCTTGGTCTGCAACTCGATGTAATCCTTGGAGTAGCGGTCGATCGCCTTCCAGGACATTTCGGCAGAAGCTGCCTCGGTGGCGCCAGCAATGATGGCCTTGAGCTTGGACGGCAGCGCATCGTACTTGGTCTTGTTGAACATGATCTCGAAGGTCTCGGCGCTCTGGTGGTAGCTTTGCAGCATGCACACCTTGGAGACGTCGGGGAAGCCCAGCAGACGGTCGGAGCTGGCGTTGTTGAACTCCGCGCCGTCGAGCAATCCGCGGTCCATGGCCGGCACAATTTCGCCGCCGGGCAAGGCATTCACAGCAGCGCCCATGGCGGTGAACAGGTCAATCGCCAAGCCGTTGGTGCGGAACTTCAGGCCCTTGAAGTCGGAAGCCTTGGTGATGGGCTTTTTGAACCAGCCCAGGGGCTGCGTAGCCATGGGGCCGTACAAGAAGGACTGCACATTGCCGCCGATGGATGCATACAACTTGGCCAGCAACTCGGCGCCACCGCCGTACTTGTGCCAAGCCAGGATCATGTTGGCGTCCATGCCGAACGCGGGGCCCGAATTCCACAGGGCCAACGCGTTTTGCTTGCCATAGTGGTAGCCCAGCACGCCGTGGCCACCGTCCAGGGTGCCCTTGGACACGGCTTCCAACAAACCAAACGCTGGCACCACGGCGCCCGCGGGCAACACCTCAATCTTGAGGTCGCCACCGCTCATGTCGTTTACCTTCTTGGCGTAGTCTTGGGCGTACTCGTGGAAGATGTCCTTGGCCGGCCAGGTGCTCTGCCAACGCATGGAAATCGGGCCAGTCTGGGCCTTGGCGATCATTGGCGCCGACAGGGCGCCAGCAGCGACTGCCGCGCCCTTGAGTAGGTTGCGGCGGCGGGGGGTTTTGGGTTCTGTCATGGTTTTGTCTCCGGTTGTATAAAAATGAAAAAACTAGAGACATTCTCCACTCGCGGGCATTCCAACCTCGCTAGGGTTTTCACCCGGTATCCACAGCTTTGACCTTGGGGTCACTAATGGACCGCCGATCGGTGCAGCGGTCGCAGTTGGGGGCCGCGCCCTATGCCGCTGGCTCGGCCAGGTCGCTGGCAATCAACCGAAACTGCTCCAGGGCCGCCTGCAAGTCTTCCACAATCTCTGCGGCAATGACACCGGGGGCTGGCAGGTTGTCGCCGTCGGCCAGGGCGTCGTCTTTGAGCCAAAAGATGTCCAGGCTGGTTTTGTCCCGTGCCACCAATTCGTCATAGCTGTACGCGCGCCACCGCCCGTTGGGGCCACTGCCCGCACTTGCGTTGGGCTCGGGCGACCAGGTGGCCTGCCGCTGTTGCCGATTGCCCACTTGGTACAGGTCCACAAACTCGTCCAGGTCTGCGCGCGTTAGTGGATTGGTCTTGAGGGTGAAGTGCTTGTTGGTGCGCAGGTCGTAAATCCAGAGCTGCTTGGTCCAGGGTGTTTCGCTGGCGCCCTTTTTCTCAAAGAACACCACATTGGCTTTGACGCCCTGCGCGTAGAACAAACCGGTGGGCAGGCGCAAGAGCGTGTGCACATCGCATTCGTGCAGCAGCCGCTTGCGAATGGTTTCGCCCGC